>JAABRU010000024.1 GCA_011390755.1 Desulfobacteraceae bacterium
TGAAAATCGCACTCTTTGCCACCGGATGTGCGGGTATCATTGCCGAATTTGTTCTTTCCACCCTGGCAACCTATCTTGCCGGAAATGCGGTTTTTCAATGGACCATTGTCATGTCTCTGATGCTTTTTGCCATGGGGCTGGGCAGCCGGATCAGCCGGGTCTTCCGGGAAAATCTGCTGGATACCTTTATTATGGTGGAATTTACGCTTTCCATCCTCTGCGCGGTGTCCTCGGTTCTGGTCTACAGCATTGCTGCCTGGACAGATTATGCAGAACTTCTGATTTACTGCATGGCTTTTGTCATCGGAAATCTCATCGGTCTTGAAATCCCCCTGGTTACCCGCTTAAACGAAGCCTATGAAGAACTGCGGATCAATATTTCCGCTGTATTGGAAAAAGATTATTACGGTGCGCTGCTGGGGGGAATGATCTTTGCCTTTATCGCGCTGCCCTGTCTGGGACTGACTTATACGCCCATCGTGCTGGGTTCCATCAATTTTCTTGTGGCTGCCCTGATTCTGAACAGTTTTTTTTTTCTGGTCCGCAGAAAAAAAGAGCTGCTGATTTTTTTTGCCCTGACTCTTTCATTTCTGCTGACACTGGCATTTCTGGCAAAACCGCTCATTTTGTACGGGGAACAGCGGAAGTACAAAGATAAAATTATTTATTCCCGGCAGACGGTTTACCAGAAAATTGTCATGACCCAGTGGAAAAATTTTTACTGGCTGTACATCAACGGCCAGGAACAGTTTTCCACATTTGATGAAGAAAAATACCATGAACCCCTGGTGCATCCGGCCATGAAACTGGCCTTTCATGCAGAAAATGTGCTGATTATCGGAGGCGGTGACGGGCTGGCCCTGCGGGAAATACTGAAATATCCGGATGTGAAGACAGTCACCCTGGTGGATATGGATCCGGTAATGACGGAACTTGCCGCGTCCCATCCGGTTCTCACAACCATTAACCGGGGGGCCATGAGTGATCCGAGAGTGCGGATTATCAACCGGGATGCAGTTGATTTTATTCAGAAAGACCGAAATCTGTACGGAGTGATTATCGCCGATCTCCCGGATCCGGATTCTGTGGATCTGATGCATGCCTATTCCCTTGAATTCTACCATATGATACGCAGTCACCTGATCAAAGGAGGGGTTTTTGTCACCCAGGCCACCAGCCCCTATTTTTCCAAAAAGGCTTTTCTCTGTATGCTTCACACTGTCGAATCTGCGGGTTTTTCTGTGCTGCCCTATCACAACCAGATACCGACGATGGGGGAATGGGGGTGGCTGCTGGGGGTAAAATCGGAAGATGCGGACAAAGAGACCATCCGGGCTGTTCTGATGCAAAAGGATTATTCGGATATTGAAACCCGTTTTATCAACCGGGATGCGGTGATTTCCATGCTCCATTTCGGAAAGGGAGTGCTCGACAGCCCCGACCGGGCGGACATCCGGGTTAACAGTCAGCGGAATCCGGTTCTGTACCGTTATTATCAGGACGGATCGTGGGGGATATATTAGGGGGGCGGGTGTCAGGATGTCAGGATGTCAGGGTGTCAGGGTGTCCGGTGTCAGGTGTTCAGTGTCAGGTGTCAGGTGTCCGGTGTCCGGTGGCTGACGGAGTGTCAGACATACTGAAGCAGTTCGGGAAAAGACCTGCCAGACGGCCCGACTGATCTCGCCGAAATCTGTAAGTTTGATGAATCGGTAAAAAGTCAGATTTTTGAAAATCGCTGTCAGTAAAATCAGCAGATTAATGTGTATCAAAACCTAATTTTCTGACTTTTTACGAGATCATCAAGTTTGGCACTTTGTATTTTTCTTACGGCAGCAGCATTGGGGGGGCAGGGGCAATGCTGCTGACTTACAGCCTGTGCCGACTTGCGTTTACTGAGCGAAGTCGAAGTGTACGCCAACCCGACCCTGCTGCCCCCCTGATTCCCTGAATTCTCTCTGGCAGGCAGGAAAATCCTCCCGCGGAGTACATATTTTCCCCCAATCATTGAATTTACAAGATTTACTCTTTGAATGATCTTCGTGAATTTACTTGACAAGCGGAAGTCTTTTGAATAGGTAGATAAGGTAAAAGGTTTATTATAGAAGCAGTATTTTTCGTTGCGCAGAAAACATGAAGGATAAGAATCGGTTTATAAAAGAGAATTTATAAATCATAAACCACAATGCAGGATGGAGAACGGAGAGAATTTATGGCTGAGAAAAAAAATGTTGGGATTCTGCGGACAGGGATGCGGAAATCTTTTCTGCTCTTTTGCATCATTCTGTTAACGGTATCCGGATGTACTACCATGCCGGGGCCGCAGGAAATGGAAAAGCAGCGGGAGGAAAATGCCAGGAAAGATGTGGAACTGATTAAACCTGCCATGAAATACGGCAATTTCGGGGAAAGTGCATTAACCCTGGAAGATGCCATACGCTATGCACTGGAAAACAATCTGGATATCCGTATCCAGCGTCTGCGTCAGGAGATTGCCGAAGAAGAAACCATGGTGGAAAAGCTCGGTATGCTGCCCAGCCTGAAAGCCGATGCTTCATGGCGCCGCAGGGATGTGCTTCGGAAAAGCGATGTCTATAACTGGGATACCGACCAGGATCAGAAGGATTTTACGGTTTCCGAACTGAAAGAAAACGGATGGGCCAATCTGGTGCTGACATGGAATGTGCTGGATACCATGATGGCCTATGTCCGGGCCGGTGAAATGGAAATACAGGAAGAGGAGGTCAAGCAGCAGCGTATCCGCCAGTCCCAGAACCTGGCTCTGGATGTCACCCGTGCCTACTGGCATGCCGCGGCTGTGGAGGATGCGCTGGATTATGTCCATGTGGTGGAAGATAATCTGAAAAAAGTAAAAAGAAACATGGAGTCGGCAGTGGGGGCCGGAAGCATGGATGCCATGGCTGCCAAAGATGCGGAAATGCGGCTCAAGGAGCTGGAACTGACCATCCGTCAGCTGCAGTCCAATCTTTCCAAAGAACGGCTGGAACTTGCCCAGCTGATGGGACTGAACCAGAATGTACAGTTCACCCTGGCCAGACCCCCCATCAAACCCATTGTATCGGCTCTGCCCCATACCAAAGAACTGGATATTGACAGACTGGAAGAATACGCACTGCTGCACCGTCCCGAACTTTTTGTCAGCGATCTGGAGGTCATGATCCAGAAAGAAGAGGCCAAAAACAAAATTCTGGCCATGTTTCCGGGTATCAGCGTTTTTGCCGGAACCCATTATGAAGACAACCGCCTGCTGCTTTCCAATAACTGGAATACCATCGGCGCGGGCATCGGGCTGGAACTGCTGGATCTGCCGGCCCGTTATGTGGCATACAAAGGACAGAAAAAGGCTGTGGAAATGGCAAAAGCCCAAAGACTCATGACCACGGTGGGGGTAATTACCCAGGTACATCTGGCCCTGCTGGATTATGCTGTCAAGGTGGATCGTTTCCGCCTGCTGGATGAAACCTATGCCCTGGCCACCAGTCTTTTTGAAATGGCCAAAACCAAAAACCAGGCCGGACGGCTTCCGGAACTGGCCGTAACCCAGCGGCATCTGGAAGAAATGGCGGCCAAACTCCGAAGAGATGAATCGGTTGTGGATATGCTGGTGGCCTATAAACGTCTGTGTGTCAGTATCGGTGTGGATCCGCTGGAATGTGATAAAGGTGTGCTGACTTCCGGACAGGCGACCAGCGGATATGATTATACCCCCACCACCGGTCTGAAAAAATGGAAATGCCTGGAATGCGGTTATATCCATACCGGCCCGGAACCTCCCGAAACCTGCCCCATCTGCGGCGTGGGCAGAGATGCTTTTGTGGAAGTGACAGATGCCGCGGGTACAACCCCCGTGACTTCTTCCGCCAATGTGGAAGAAAATGATCTGAGCGGCTGGGGCGACGGCCCTTCCATTGTGCCGGGGGAGGATATCGCCAGAAGTGCCGGCAGTCCGGGGATGGCCGGACCGGCATCCGACAGATTTCTCTGGAAAGTGCAGATGGGAGCGTTTACCGAAGCCGGAGGCCCGAACAAACGGGTCAGCGAAATCAAAGGACTGGCCATGCGGCTTTTTGACAACCGGGATACCGAAATTACAACCACAAGACTGAACGGAAAACTTTTCAACCGGGTCCGTGTGCTGGGATTGGCAGAAACACAGGCCAAAGAACTGGCCCGGAATCTGGAATCCCGAGGGATTGATGCCTGGGTAATTCCGCCGCACAGCTCACATTGGTAGAAATCAGTAAGCGGTTATCAGTGAGCAGTTGTCAGTGAGCAGTTATCAGCAGGGTATGCAGTCTGCCGGTAACTGCCGGACGGTAACTGAAAACTGATGACTGGTAACTGAAAACTGATAACTGAACAGGGGAGGTTATATCATCATGTTGCATTTAATAAAACTGGAAAACAGAATCGTCCTGGACGGGGCTGCTGTCGGGGAGGCCATTGAACATGCAGCCGGGCACGAAGTACATATCAGCACAGAAAAGGAGTTTGCTCCGGTGTATGAGGCGGATCATCATGATGTGGCCGGAGCGGCCGCGCTGCTGGCCGAACCGGAATCCGCTGCGGAACCACTGGATATTATCCTGATTTCCGATGATCTCCCCGATTATCAGACAATTGCCCGTGCGGCAAAGCCCGGAACCGAAGTGATTGTTTATGATGCGGATGCCGAATCTGCGCAGGATGTAATCGGCCGGGTTGCGGCAGTGGCCGAAGCGGAAGGGAAAGCAGTTGACTCCCTGACTGTTTTTTCACATGGCGGGGCAGGCTATTTTGAGCTGGGGAATGAGGCGGTAAAAGCAGATAATCTGGAAAGCAATGCCGATGCCTGGGCTGCACTGGATGCGGCCATGAAGGATGACGGGCATATCTATATCTACGGTTGCAGTGTGGCAAACGGGGAAGGATTGTCTCTGCCGGACAGCCTGGCCGCTGCCACCCATACCCGTGTATTTGCTTCCGATGATATGACCGGAAGCACAGGAGACTGGGATTTGGAGACTGCTTCGGAAAATACCCGAAACGAATCTCCGGCTCCTCCCCTGCATTTTGATATGCTTGCGGATTATGAAGGCTCTCTGACCAAGATCGCTGTTCCCACTGCAATTTCTTCAATGGAAGATCAGCCGGGACTTTTCGGTATATATATTTATGGTTCCGGAGAAGATGCCGGCAGCAGGACGGAGGGCAGTGTTACCCGTACCGGTTCCCTGCCGTCCATTCTGACAGATGCAACACTTCGCTATGACGGATGGATAACAAACCAGCCCATCACAATTGAAGGGCAGGAGGTCACCCAGTATCACAGATGGTCTGTTACATATACTCCGGATCAGGATGCCTTTTCAGGTGACGGAACACATGGCAGTGATGCAATGCTGAATTTCAGAATTGCAGAAGAAAACCAGACTTTCAATACCAATGTAACTGTTCTTGCGGTAAATGATGCCCCTGATTTTGAATACAGCGATGCGGATGGCAGGGTCAGCATTGAGGACGGAACCGTTACGGTTACGGTGGACGAGGACAGCGGAACCAACGGTTTTCATCAGATCAGTAATTTTGCCGATGATATTATTGCCGGGCCGGAAAATGAATCCTCTCAGAAAGTAAAATTTATTATTGACAGTGTTACAGTTGAAATGAATGGCGAGGAAACAGACAGCAGTGATCTGTTTGATGAACTGCCTTCCATAGCCCCGCTGAATTTTACAAGTCTGAGTGCTGCCAGCGGGAATCTGACCTTTACACTCAAAGACAATGCTTTCGGCACCGCGGAAGTCTCTGTCCGGGTACAGGATGACGGCGGCACGGCATTCGGCGGTGATGACACCAGCATTGTCAAAAAATTCATCATTAAGGTAAATGATGTCAATGACCGTCCGGATACACCCGATGCCAACCAGCTGCATATTTATGAAGAAAACGGTCTTCCGGATGATTATGATCCGACCCCCGAAGCACAGGTGGAAGGTTTTACAGTGGATCAGTTTATTAAACCGATGACAGATCCGGATATTGAAGGGAATATCCCCATCGCCATTGCCATTACCGATATTGATACGGATATGGACGGGGACGGCGATTCGGATGGTAAATGGCAGTTTCAAATGTCAGGCTCTGATGACTGGACAACTATTGAGAAAAACAGTCTGAACGGGGACGATGCCCTTCTTCTGACTGCGGATGACAAAATCAGATTCATTCCCAATGAAAATTTCAATTCGGAAGAGCCGGACAGTGCGAAAGAGCCGTCCTTTACTGTCCGGGCCTGGGATCAGACCGGAGACAGTGAAGGCAAAGAAGGATCGTATTACAGTATCGGCAGTAATGATACCGCCTTCAGTGCGGAGTCAAAAGTTGTCAATCTGGAAGTAAAAGCGGTAAACGATGCGCCGGAACTGTGGCAGACTGACGGACAGGACAATGCCCTGATGCCGGATACCGTCGGGCCTTACAAAGCCAATAACGGAACCGTTACCATCACAGGCATATCCGCAAAAGATGATGATATTGCCCGCGGCGAAGGAGACAAACGGGTACAAATCACTTTGGAGGCAGAACAGGATGCCGGAAAAATTTCTTTGGGCAGCACACAGGGACTGACCTTTACAACAGGCGACGAATGTCAAGATCATAAAATGGTTTTTACCGGTCTCCTTTCTGATGTCAATACAGCCATCGCTTCTCTGACATATAAGTTTGACGGACAGGTAACACAGCCCCTGCAGTCGGATACGGTGACAATTGAAGTCAATGACCTGAAGAATTACGGTGTGCCGGAGGCAAAAACCGATACGGCGCAGATATTGATCGATCTGAACCGGGGCCCCGGAGTTGGCGAAGTGGACGGAATTTTTATTGAAGACTGTGCCCCGGTTCCGGTTGCCGGTAATATTACAGATGCCGAAGGGGATGAAATCCGTTCTGTAACTATCAGTTTTAAAGATAATACCTATAAAACCGGCGAAGATGTTCTGCATTACAGCACTGCGGCAGCGGCGAATATTCTGGCAGATTACAACAGCCAGACCGGTCAGCTGAAACTGACAGTAAAAGACGGAGAAACAGCATCGGCAGAGGATTTTCAGAAGGTGCTGGATACGGTAAAATATGAAAACACATCTGAAAATCCCAATACGGTTCAGCGCAAATTTGAAATTGTATCGGTAGATGAGCATGGCAACAGGGGAACCAGCGAATCTGTTGTCAGTGTGGTGCCGGTAAATGATGCGCCCGATTTGGACAGGGTGCCGGATTCCATATCCGCAGTATCAGATACACCCGTTGTAATTGATAATATTTCTCTTACGGATGTGGATATATCCGCAGGAAACGTTCATATTGTGATAGAATCCGGTCATGGCACTCTGGCGATGGGGCAGGAAGTCATAAACCGCATCGTCACTGGCGGCGGAAGTGTGGAAGGCAATGGCACGTTAAAACTGACCATAAAAGACGCAACATTGGCGGATATTGCGCCATCCGGCATACTGGCAGCACTGACTTACACACCCGAAACGGATTACAGTGGCGGAGACACCATAAAATTCACAATCAATGACCAGGGATATACGGGGGTTCATCCCACGGATCATGTAAACAACTGCCGGCTTTCCGGTGATATTCAACTGACACCGAATGGTCAGTTGCCTGATTTCCCGAACGAAGGTACACCAGGCGATCCGACCGCACAGACGGATACTGCTGTGATAAACATTACCGTAAGACCGCCCAACACCGGCCCGGTGATTGATCTGGATCCGGATGATGACGGCGGTGACGGCCCGGAGGAGGGGACGAATCCGGGAGACCGGCCGAATTTTAATGCCGCATATGTGGAAGGTTGCGATCTCCCCAACGGTGTGAAAATTGCGGATACGGATGCCACATTAATTGATCCGGACGAAGGAGATATGATCAGCTCCTTGACCGTAACCATGACAAATGCAAGTGCCTACGACCTGCTGAAGGCAAGTACGGACGGAACATCTGTCCAAATGACGGAATACAACCCGGCAACAGGTGTTTTACAGTTTGAAGGGACAGACAGCCCTGCAAATTATGAAAAAATTCTTCGGAGCATTACTTTTTACAATACTTCTGAAAATCCGGATATGACAACGCAGCGCATCATTCATATAACAGCTGCTGACGAACATGACAATGCAAGTGCGGCAGTAACATCAACGATTCATGTCATACCCGTAAACGATGCTCCGGAAGTCAGTTTTCCTGTAGAAATTGGAACCACACAGAACACTTCTCTTATTCTGAGCGGTATCAGTGTCAGCGACAAAGATATTGAACTCAGCGGCGGAACCGTTCAGGTAGTTATCAGCAGTTCGGAAAACGGCAAACTGGAAATCACCCATTTTGATTCCGGTGCTGCTGTCACAGGTGACGGAACAGATGAACTGGTCATTGAAGGTACACTGGCAGATGTCAACGAAGCATTGACAGATATAAAATACACTCCCTATGAAGATTTTAACGGAAATGACAATCTGACCATCGTGGCCAATGATATGGGCTATTCCGGTATCGGCAGGATAAACGGCATTGAAAGCTCTGTCCCGGAATTTTGCAGCACAACCCGGCCCGGCCAAATCACCATTGCCGAACTGGAAAGACTGGCAGATGAGGCTGACAATACGGAAGGCTCAAAAAACCCTGAAACAAACAGACCGGACAGTCCCCATGCACTGGAAGACCGGGAGACAATTGTGATTCAGGTTGCCAAACCCGGCCCGCCCCCGGTGGAACCGCCGCCCCAGCCCCCGACACCGCCCATACCGCCGATTACCACACCCGAAGGCGGTCTGCAGCACGCCATTAATCTGGGAGCCGTGCGTCTGCCCGGAGCCTTTGGTATGATTGAAGGGGCCGGAAGACCGAGTATGAGTGCGCGTTCCGGCGGAGAGGATTTCTTTGATTTCTGCTCCCTGGAAGAGGCCCTGCGTCCTCATCTGGGATGCCGTTTTGCCAATACCCGTGATCCCGAGGCCCAGTTCAGTGCCATTTCCTGGAATGATCTTACGGATCTGGGATGGACAGAACCCTATCTGGATGAGGAATATGATCTTTATACCCGCCTCTTCCTGCGGGAAGCCGGAGATCCGGGATTCAATATGCCGTCCGGCGCCTTTAATGTGGATCTGGGTGGACAGACATTGCAGAAACCGGCCGTATTCAGCGAAACACCTGCCGAAGACTTCAACGACATCGGCCCGCTGGAACTGAAAAAAGCCTTTTTCAACGGAAGGGAACATCTGGACCGCACCGGCAGAGGCCAGGATCCCAAACCGGTACGGATCTAATATTACATATCAGATACAACTCGTTACCCGGCTCTGCCCAATGCCCTTGCATTAAGGAATTAAAGGAGTGCCGAACTTACAGTTTAGCAAGTCCCCCGGAGTCCCGGACATTCGGTTGATCTCACATCGAAGTCTGAAAGTCTGGGACACTCAAATGATTCGGAAAAAATCAGCCAAAATTCCGTTTCACTTCATTTTGGCACTCCGGGAACGGCTTAACTTAATGGCATTGGGCAGAAGCCCCGTAACGAATTTATGGAAACTTTCATATAGCAGTGTCTGCTCTTTAAAGGGCAGGCACTGTTCATTTTTCTGATACCGTATAAACGTGTAATGTAACATGCCCTTTGAGAAAATTATTTCATACTGATTATATTCAGTATTTTATTCAGAAAAACCCGGAGTGCGAAAGTTGGGCGGAGCAGTCTTTGGCCCGCGTTCCTTCGGAGCGCGGGCCAAAAATAATTTTCGCACTCCTTTCTCAAAGACTATGTTACATTGCAGTATAAACGGATACTGACCGACTAATCCATAATAACTGATCCATAAAATGACAGCGCAAACCCCCACCACATCCGCCCCGGAATCTTCCAAAGGAAAAATGTCTATCCAGCAGTTCCTGGAAATTCCCTGGCTCGGTCTCCGCTCCGATCTCCTGCTCTTTCCCGGGCCTACGGATTATGACGGACAGCGTTCCTGGATTCTGGAAGATCCGGTACGGGGCAACAATTTCCGTCTGGGACATGCCGAAGGCGAACTGCTCTACCGTCTGACCACGCAGCCGGATGCGGATGCGGCCCTGTCCCATCTTTACAAAACAACCCCCCTGCGCCCGACTTTGCAGGAAGCTGCCTCCTTTATCACCATGCTGCAAAGGGAAGCCCTTGCCATCCTTCCGCCCGAAACCGTTGTTGCACAGGAAAGCCGGAAAAAAACAATGGGAAATCCCACTTTTCTGGAGCAGCTGAAACAGGGTAATATCATTTTCCGCATTCCTCTCATGCGACCGGATAAATTCCTCACGCGCACCCATGCATGGGTTTCCCTGCTCTGGTCGCCGGTACTTCGCTGGATATACCTTTTCTGCGGACTTCTGGGGCTGACCCTGACTCTGCAGGAAATGGAAATTTACCTGAAAACCGTCAACTATCTTTTTACTCCCCAGGGCTGGCTTTCCTTTATTCTCTGTCTGGCACTGCTCAAAACCGGGCATGAATTTGCCCATGCCTATACCGCCAAATCCTTAGGGCTTCATGTGCGAAGCATCGGCATACTTTTTATCATTATCTGGCCACTTTTTTATACAGACACGACAGATGTATGGAAAATACCGGATCGGCGCAGGCGGATTTGGGTCAGTGCAGCGGGAGTAATTTTTGAAATTGTGGTGGCCGGAATTGCACTGCTGCTGTGGGCACTGCTGCCGGACGGCATTCTCCGCAGTCTCATGTTTTTCCTTTCCGGCACGTCCATCCTTTCTTCCGTATTCATCAACCTGAATCCTTTTATGCGCTATGACGGCTATTACGTCCTCATGGATATGTGGGGGGTGGATAACCTGCGTCCCCGTTCTTTTGCCATGCTGCGCCATTTTTTCCGCCGTCTTTTTTTGGACTGGAAAGGTCCTGCTCCGGAAATTCATCCCCACCGGGGCCGTCTAATTGTTTACGGATTTCTGGCCATGCTCTACCGTATTTTCATCGGTATCACCATTGCTTTGGCTGTATATTATCTTTTTTTCCCCCTGCTGGGGCTGCTGATATTTTTTGCAGAAATATGGCTTTTTCTTCTCCGGCCCCTGTGGATGGAAATCCGTGCGCTTATTATAAACCGTAAATATTTCGGTGCAAAACACCGCCTGCTGCTCAGCATGTCTTTTTTTCTGGCTTTTGGGGCTTTTCTGCTGCTGCCCCTGCCCCGCAGCGAAAATGTTCCGGCCCTCCTGATGTTCAAAGATGCCGCAGAAATAAAAGCCCCTGCTGCCGGAGAAGTGCAGACGGAAATGCCGCAGGAAGGAAGATATGTCAAAGCCGGGGAGCTGCTGCTGCGTATCAGCAGCGATGCTTTGGAATATGAAATGCGGCAGACAAAATTTGATTTGCAGGGAGTCCGTGCCACCATCCGCAGCCTGGGCAGCGGCGGAGAACAGGGCGCTCACCGGAGCTGGCTGATTGCAGAAGAAGAACGTCTGCGCATTTCTTTGGAAAAATACAAAGAGGCCCTGGCCCAACTGGAAGTCCGCGCCCCGCTAAGCGGAGAAATCAGAGATGTCAACCCGGATCTGTATCAGGGGGCCTTTGTGGCCAAAGATACCCCTGTCTGCACCCTTTCCGATCCCGCAAAGCATGAAATCCGGGCATTTGTTCATGAAAAACTTGTGACGGATATTCCTGCTGCGGAAAAACTGCAATCGGAAGTGCGTTTTGCCGCACCGGAACTTCCGAAAACGGAAGCGGAATTTCTCAGCAAAAGTCTTTTCCCGGTGCAGCACCTGCCCAATAACAGTCTTTTTGATTTTGCGGGCGGTTCTATTGTATCTGTGCAGGATATGTTCGGTATCCGTCCCAGAGATGCCTATTTTGCCTATACTTTCCGCGTAACAGATGTTCCTCTGCAATCTGCACACGGAATGCCCGCATGGCTGGAAATACCGCTGGAAAAAAAATCTTTTTCAGGTGATATTATCCGGCAGATATGGCAGAAAATATTGGAACGGGGGTTTTTCTAGTTTCAGTAGATCGAAAAGTTTCCCCCGGATACGGTTTTACGACTGTCCCGGAGTGCAAAAATTATATTTTTGAACGGCCGCAGCTCCCCGTTGCCCCATGCAAAAATACAATTTTTGCACTCCTCCGGAAACTTTTCGATCTGCTGAGTTTATATGAAAGTGTCTGCGAAAAACCGGCCCTTCGGCCTAAATTTTCGCACTCCGTGCAGCTTTCATGCTTCGTTGTGAATGCATATGAAAGTCCCCTGTAGAGACGCACGGTGTGCGTCTTCTGCGGTGTGCGTCTCTGCGGTGTGCGTCTTCTGCAGTGTGCGTCTTCTGCGGTGTATTTTCATGCTTCGTTGTGAGTCAGGGCTCATGGCCGTTTATATGAAAGTGTCTGCGAAAAACCGGCCTCCGCCTTAATTTTCGCACTCCGCGCAGCTTTCATGCTTCGTTGTGAGTCAGGGCTCATGGCCGTTTATATGAAAGTCTGTCACCCTGGGGTGCGTTAGCGAGGCGTAACGCACCTTATTACGCTGTTCAATCATGGCCCTTTACAGGATTCAAAAAAGACAATCAGTTACAGAACGGGAGGAAAAAATGAAAAAATATCCGGTATGCTTTATTCTCTTTTTTTTTGTTTCAGCAAATGTGGCTTTTGCCAAACCTGTTACTTTGGGTAATGCAAAACAGGCGGCGTTTACATGGATGAGTCAGCTTAAAGGCGAAAGACTGAATGCGGGGGATATTTCCGGGGCATTGACCGAAAACAGTGGGGATGACCCGGCCTATTTCATATTCAATTTCCATCCCGAAGGCTGGGTTATTATATCGTCAGATGATATTGCCCATCCTGTCATCGGTTATTCCGAAACCGGGCATTATTCTCCGGAAAACAGTCCGCCTGCATTCAAAGGCTGGATGAGAGGGGTGAGTCGTGAAATCAGAAATGCCACAAAAAAGGGCATAAAATCATCTGCAAAAAACAGAGATGCCTGGGAAAGACTGGAAGAACCCGGAAATCTTATCACGCGAAGAGCACAGGGGAGCAGATCCGCAGGCCCTCTCCTGCAGACAGCATGGGATCAGAATCAGTATTATAATGAACAGTGCCCCGCCGATCCCAATGCCCCCTGGTATGCCGGTGGTCATGCTTTTGCCGGATGCGTGGCAACAGCAATGGCGCAGGTTATGAAATATCATAATTATCCGGCGCAGGGATTCGGAAGTCACAGTTACAGTCATTCTGCTTACGGCACTCTCTCTGCCGATTTCGGCAATACATATTACGACTGGGCAGCCATGCCCAATTCCATATCATCCTCCAATTATGAAATTGCAAAACTCATATATCACTGCGGTGTCTCTGTTAATATGGATTTTGGCACCGACGGCTCAAGCGGAAGTTCTTCTGTTGCTGCAAATTCTTTAAAAAAATACTTTAAATATGATGATTCGGTTTTTTATGCCCAAAAAAGTGATTACACTGCCGCAGACTGGATAAATATGCTCAAAAGCAATCTGGATGCCGGACAGCCGGTTATCTACGGGGGCGAGGGAGCAACCGGGGGACATGCCTTTGTATGCGACGGTTATCAGAATACAGATTATTTTCATTTTAATATGGGATGGAGTAATGCGGGGGACGGATATTTTTATCTTGGCAGTATAACACCGCAAACCGGCAGCGGTACTTATAATTTCACATCCGGGCAGGATGCTGTTTTCAATATCCGGCCTTCTGTAAAACCCAATCTCAGCTTTCCCTATTATCAGGGGTTTGAAACAGGTGCGGTTCCTGCTGAATGGAGTACATCCGGCAACCGTGTTTCAATATCTTCAGCACAGGTTTATAACGGTTCATACAGTCTGCTGATGGGAACAACTAACGGGGTGGGATATAATATAAATTCTGCTACATTAAAAATAAATGTCCCTGAAAACGGTCATCTGGCATTCAGAGTTAAAAGAGGATATTCACCATACAGTTCTCCTTATAATTATCAAAAGGCTGTTATCAAATCAGAATTCGGGGATTCTGTTTTTTATACTTTTTTTGATGAAAATGACGGAGATAATAATGACATTCAATGGCAGGAATTTTCTCTTGACCTGTCATCCTGGAAAAATGAGGTTGTAAAACTTTATTTTGAGCAATTCAATTCCGATACTTATAATTCCCAGTGGATGTACATTGACGGTGTTGAAATAACCGGAACATCCGCGCAGATTCCCCAAGTCTCATGGAATGTCGCGGCATCTTCCCAGAGCGTTTCGGAAAATGCGGGAACAGCAACCTATACTGCCCGGCTGAATACGGCCTCAAATGAAAATATCATTATCCCCTTCACCGTAGGCGGAACGGCCATAGGAGGCGGCACAGATCACAGTCTGGTAAACGGAAGTATTACCATCTATGCAAATTCGGTTTCCGCATCCAAAACTTTTTCAATTATCAATGACACTTCAAAAGAATCAGATAAGACAGTTATCCTTACTATGATAAAACCGAATAATGCAACTTTGGGAACACCTTCAAATCTGACCATTACCATTGAAGATGATGATGATGACAGCCCCGATCCGGATATATATGAATCCAACAACACCGAAGCAGCCGCATTTAACATGCCCCTTTCCTTTTCCGCCAATGCTGCAACAGTAACACCTGTGAAGACAACAATCCACAGCACTTCGGATATTGATTTTTTTACAATATCTCTGCCTTCGGGATATGATTACACCCTGTCTTCAAGAGTCCATGACAGCAACAGCAGCGGAGACGGAAAAACTTATACATGCAATGTAAAATATTCATATAAAACAGGTGTATGGTCATCAGCATATGATACGCAGTCTCCCGATATTACCGTAAATGACGGCGGCAGGGTATTTTTCAAAGTCGAACCCTACAGTTCCGGCAGTATGGGAACCTATGCACTTGAAATCAGTATCAGCAGAACAGAACACCCCGATCCTGCTGTTCTTTCGGTAACACCTTCTTACAGAAATATTTCTGCCAACAGCGGCCGGACATCTTTTTCCGTAAGCAATACCGGAGACGGCAGCATGTCCTGGTCTGCAAATACAAGTGAAGACTGGCTCTTTTTTGAATATGAAGCGTCCATCCTTTATGTAAATTTTCTCGCCAATTCAGGCAGTGAAAGAACCGGATATATCACAATCACAGCTCCGGGAGCAGAAAACAGCCCGCAGACGGTTCAGATCATACAGGCGGCAGGCGTTTCCTATTCTCCGGACACTTATGAAGCCAATAATACGGAATCCGATGCAGCGCACCTGTCTCCCGATTTCACAGACAGTTCGGCATATGTGAAGACAGCCGGAGCCAATATTCATAACAGTGAGGATAAGGATTATTACATCATCAGCTTTGAAGCAGGCTATGATTACACGGTTTCCGCCCGTGTTCAGGACGCTGACAGCAGCAATGACGGTCAGATCTATTCCTGTGATGTCAAATTTTCATACAAACAGGGAACAGACTGGTTCGGGGATTATGATATTTCCGCTTCGGGTGAAATGAGTGTCAGTGGCGGCAGTGTACTGATATTTAAGGTAATACCCGGTATGGCGGGACAAATGGGAACCTATGCAGATGATCTGACGGTAACAAGAACAGCAACGGTCCCTGCAGTATTATCGCTTACGCCTTCTTCTCAGAATGTTTCGGCATTCAGCGGTTTTGCGCAGTTTGCAGTTACAAACAGCGGACAGGGGGCAATGACATGGACCGCCTACACCTATGATAACTGGCTGTTTGTCAGTTATGATGAAAATTATATCTATGCATACTGTCTTGACAATTACTCCTCTGAACGGACAGGATATATAACCGTAAATTCTCCGGAAGCAGGCAGCAGCCAGGTAACTGTAATCCAGGCTGCCGGTTCCGCTCTCACTGCCGACAGTTATGAAAGCAATGACAGCAAGGATTCTGCTGCTTCTCTTTCTGCAAATTTCGCAGATAATTCTGCAACAGTCAAAACCGTCGGGGCAAATCTTCATAATGGGACAGATGCGGACTATTACAGACTTGATCTGGATTCGGGATATAATTATACCATCTACGCAAGGGGGCATGACAGTTACAGCAGTTCGGACGGGGAAGAATACGGATGTGATATTCGGATATTATATGATACCGGAGCAGGTTCGGCATACTATTATGATACCGAACTTCCGACAATTGAGATTTTAGGCGGAGGCACGGTATGGTTTCATACGGAAGCCTTTTACACCGGAGAAACAGGAACCTATGCCCTTGAGATTCACATAGCCCGTGTACCTTCAGACAACATATTGCCATTTTTGTATATAAATCCGCCATTGGAGAAGAGGTTTGTATCATACACCCCAAAATGGCTGAATTATTTTATAATAAATCTCGGTAGCGGGACACTGAACTGTTCTGCCGAAAGTTCGCAGGACTGGCTTTATACCTATGTTGACGGAAATGTTCTTTTTGTTCACCGTACTTATAACTTCGGAGCAGAAAGAACCGCTGTTATTACAGTACGTGATGAAAATGCCTTACACAGCCCGCGGACAATTGAAATTGTTCAGGAAGCCGGTGTTGCAGTGTCTGCGGATGCCTATGAAAACAATGACAGTGAGTTACAGGCTTATCCGCTGGCTGCGGTTTTTTCTGATGACAGGGCAAATATCAAAACGGAAAATGCAGGCATTCACAGCTTTTCCGATACAGATTACTATAAACTGACATTGGATGCAGGATATGATTACACTGTTTCAGCAAGGCTTCATGACAGATACGACAGGGCAGATGAAAAGGATTATACCTGTGATTCCAAATTCTATTATACCGCCGGAGACGGCGTTACCCATGGTGAATATGATACGCAGGCAGAGGTTTTTCAGGTTCAAAACGGCGGCACGGTATATTTCAGGACAGAACCCTGGACATACGGAGAGGCCGGAACATATGCTCTTGAAATCACAGTAAGCCGAACACGGATAATAACAAAGGGGGATATTGACAGCCGCGACGGGGTTACACTCAGTGATGCGGTTATTGCCCTTCAGACAGTCGCGGGAATACATCCGGGAGTTACCCTCAATCCCGACAGTGATGTCAACGGTGATTTGAAAATCGGCATGGAAGAGGCGATATATGTTCTTACAGTTGTTTCAGGACTCAGAACCGGGCCCTGATTAATGCTGAATGATTAATGCTGAATGATTAATGCTGAATGATTAATGCTGAATGCTGAATGATTACAGTATGTAGCACTCCTCCGGAAACTTTTCGATCTACTGATAATTCATGGCAGTTTGTCGGAAATAAAAACGGAAGGGTGCGTCAGCAAAGCGTAACGCACGATAAAACGGGTCCGGAAATTCAGTTCCGGACACAGAAAAAGGAGTAAAAATGAAAAAAAATTGTATCATCATCGGAACTTTTTTATTGAGCCTGTTCATATTCTTTTCTTTTACAAATGCCCAGGTCGGCCCCGCGGAAAGCACTGCTGCGGAAGAATCCTCTGCGGAAGAATCCGGAGAATCTGCCGCATATAAGACCTATCCGGTGCTTTTTGAAGCCAAACACAAAGCCGTTCTTTCTGCCGAACTGGCCGGTTCCCTCACCCGTGTGAAATATGATGTTGGGGATAATATCAAAAAAGGGGCCGTGATTGCCAGTGTGGACACGGGCGAACTGGCCCTGAAAAGAAAACGCAGTGAACTGGCCCTGAAGCATCTGGAGGTGCAGGTAAAAGATCTGACAAATCTGAAACAGAAAGGACTGGCCACCAATGATGATCTGGCCAAGGCAAAAATGGAACGGGATGTGACTCGGACAGAAATTGATATTTACCGGCGGCAGATCGGAAAATCCAGCATCCGCGCCCCCTTCAACTGCATGGTGGTGCGCCGTCATGTGCAGGCCCATGAATGGGTAACCGAAGGCCAGCCGGTAATGGATGTGGTCAGCCTGGATACCCTGCGCGCCATGGCCAATATTCCCGCGCATCTGGCAGTGAAACTGAAAAAAGGAAGCACCCATACTTTCTATGTGCATGATCTGGAGGCCGAGGTCAGCGGAAAAGTGGCGGCAGTAGCCCCGGAAGTGGATGAACGCAGCAATACGGCCCAGGTCATCTGGACGGTGGAAAAAGGTGAAAAAAATCTGCTGCCGGGCATGAAGGGAGAGGTTCGCATTGAGCAGCATTAAGCCCCCCGTATTTATTGACGGAGATTCCCGGGAAGAAGAACAGCATACCGATAATAAACAGGAACAGAATGCACCTTTTATTCATCCGGATCCCAAATCCCCGGCAGAAGCAAATGCGGATTCTTCGGAAAAAAGAAAGATTGAAATCCGCCTGCGTCCCCGGGGGGAGCCGGAAAAAGAGAACAAAGCACCCGCCGGAATGGGTATTCGGAATCATCCGGGGCAGGGAAGTCAGAAAAACGCTCATCCGCCGGGACAAAGCCGTACTGCGGCTCCCGGCCTCCAAAACACTGCCGATTCCCGGCAGATTGTGCTGGCGCGTTTTATCCGCTTCTGCGGGGCTGTTTTTTCCGCTGCCCTTCCCCAGGAAGCTGCTGCCCTGGTGGTCAACCGTGTATCCGAAGTGGTACGCACAGACCGGGCCGTTCTGGTCCGGCTGAAGGGAAAAAATCCCATCATTGCTGTCACCGGCGGTGGTGCCGCAGCCCAGGACAGTTCCTTTGCCGACGCGGTGGAAGCGGTGCGGGATCGTTACAAAGGACGGTCTGAAACCGTCATTGTCCCGCGGGTTCCCGATGAAGCCCGGCAGAATATTCCCCATCTTTGGACGGTGCAGCAGGCCATGGGCGGAACCCGTATTCTCTGGCTGCCCCTGCGCCTGGGCAATAATGAAAACATTCTTCCCCAATATGCCCTGTGGCTGGAACGCTGGCAGAATCAGCCCTGGGAAAAAGGGGATGTGGAACTGCTGCAGCACGCCTCTTTGTTTCTGGGGCGCGGACTGGCGGGTATAAAAAGTGAAACCCGCGGCCGCAGCCGTGTTTCCCGTCTTGTGCTGCTGGCAGTGCTGCTGGTTTTTCTGGCACTGCCGGTCACATCATCGGTAACGGCTCCGGTCCGTGTGGTTCCGGATCAGCCCCACCATATCTTTGCACCTATGGAAGGCATTTTAAAAGACCTGCTTGTCCGGCCGGGGCAGTGGGTGAAAAAAGACGAACTGCTTTTCCGCTATGATGCCAGGGTTCTGGACAAACGCCTGGATGAGGCATACCGGAATGTGGCTGTGGCCAAAGCCAAATATATCCGCCTGGAAGGTGCTGCCCACCGGGATCCGGATGCAAGGGCGGAAATGCCGGTCCAGGAGATGGAAGTGCAGCGGGCGGAAACCGATGCCGAATTTTTTGCCAAACAGCGGGCACGGGCCGATGTGCGCACTGCACGGGCCGGTGTTATCGTACTCGATGATCCGGACAGTCTGATCGGGGCCGCTTTGCAGACCGGTCAGGCTGTGATGAGTGTGGCGGATCCCACTCAGACCAAACTGCGTATCATGGTCCCTGCCAGTGATGTGGGCTTTCTGAAAAAAGGGGCGCAGGTATCCGTGCGCCTGGACAGCAACCCCCTGAAAAGTCTGCCCGCGGTCATTACCCGTGTCGGTTTTGAAGTAAAACTGTCTGAAGAACAGATTCCTTCTGTGCTTACAGAAGCCATCTGGGTGGGCGATGCTCCGGAGGTCCGCCCCGGTCAGAAAGGCACTGTAAAAATATACGGAGAATCCACTTTTCTGGGCTGGCAGATACTGAGAAAACCCCTGATTATCTTACGGTCAATCACAGGATTCTGATTTCCTGTTTATAAAAATCATGAAACCACGAAAAGACACGAAATATACGAAAGAAGCCCTGTACAGGACAAAATTTATTTGTAATTTCAAAAAAATATTTAATACCAAACAGTTAAGTCATATCATTACTCAGAAGATTTAATATTGCAGTCACGAATTGCACAAATTACACGAATTACACCTAAATTGAGCGGTTTTTTTCAGATAAACCGGCTGGATGTCCGATAACCGGAACTTTGCCTGTTTTACGCTTTTCACCCAACGGGTGAAAAGGCGGGAACCGCTGAACCCCTGATATTTCCGGCCGGAAATCATTTTCAGGTCTGAGAATCGCTCAATTTAGGTTACAGTTTGTGCGATTCGTGCGGATTCGTGTCATTCGTGGCTGATTTTAATAATATTTCGTACAGAGATTCATACTGAATTCAATAATATCAATATGTTATTTTTTTGTCCTGTACAGTGCGAAAGAAGACAGAATTTTTCGTGTATTTCGTGCTTGGGCGACTATAAACAGATGAGTACTGCCTGACAAAATATTATGAGAATTATTTAATATTATTGCCAAAGCCGCCCAGGTAGCCGATCAACCGGACAGGGGGAGGTCTTTGCTATACGCGTATAAACTTTGAGCAACAAACAGTAAGTCTGATTTGGAACTGAATTTATGAAACTTATTGATATCAATATACAAAACTTCCGTGGCATCCGCTCGCTGCATCTGCCGCTTGACGATCTGACGGTGCTCATCGGGGAAAATAACACCGGTAAATCAACGGTGCTGGAGGCATTGAGGCTTGTGCTGACGCGCGGTTTCGGAGTACGCCATGATGGCCGTTTCACAGAATACGATTTCCATCTGAAAGACTCTGCTGCAACTCCCCAAACCGCTGATCCCATTTCCATCGTTTTGCATTTCGCTGAGGAACAAGCAGATGAATGGCCCGATACAATCTCGCAGCAAATGGTTGACGTGATCCAGTTAGATATGGGAAATGGCCTGAACCATATCCGGCTGCAGGCAAAAGGGAATTACGAAGCAGAATCGGGATCGTTTGAAACCAAATGGGCCTTTTTGGATAATAATGGTGCGGAACTGTCTCTTAAAAATGCAACTCCTCTCAATCTGGTTTCACGTTTTGTGCCACTCTTTTTTCTTTCCGCAATCCGTAATGCATCCCAGGAGTTCGGACAACGCGGTCAGTTCTGGAGCGGTTTTCTGAAATCCATTCAATTGCCAGACGAGCAGCGCGAAAGGATAGAGGGAATGCTTCAGGAAGTTAACGATTCCGTTATCGGCGCGAACGATGGATTGACCGAAGTCACAGACAGAATCGCCGATGCCAAGCGGCTTGTTCCGCTGGATTCAGATAATCCTGTGGTTTTAGAGGCAATCCCAACCCGTGTCTTTGATATGGTAGGGAAAATCCAGGTTCATCTGAGGTCGCGTTACGGAGCAAAGCTCCCCTTGCACCGACATGGTGAAGGAACGCAGAGTCTTGCGGTATTAATGCTCTTTCAGGCATTCACAGTCGCCAATCTGGCTGAAGCTTACGCACCGGAATCTTCGCCTCTGCTGGCTTTGGAAGAACCTGAAGCCCATCTGCACCCTTCAGCTATTCGGTCGTTAGGATCATTTTTAAAGGAGATGGCCGGACAAATTCTCGTGACGAGCCATTCAGGGGATCTGGTCTCAAGGGTTCCGGTTACCTCGCTACGCAGGCTGTATAAAAATAATGGGGAAACTAAAACTGGCCGGGTTGAGGACGGTATATTTTCTGGACGGGAGCTTCAGGAGGTTGACTACAGTATACGCCTTGCAAAAGGGCACTATCTATTTTCCCGATGCTGGCTCTTGGTGGAAGGAGAATCGGATTACCACCTCATGCCACAGCTTTTTGAGGTAATGGGACATACACAGGATCAGGTCAGTTTTTCAGTGATCGAATTTAGTCAGAGGTTTGAAAAGGGTGAATCCTTTATAAAACTCGCAAAGACCCTTGGGATACAATGGTTCATGATGGCTGATGGCGACAAGGAAGGACAGGGTTATACAAAACGTGCACAGAAATACCTTGAGGAAGGCGAATCCATAGAGGATCGAACTGCAAACTTAGCCAATGCTGATATTGAACACGAATTTTGGTACAACGGATACCCTGATTTTTTCCTGAGTCTGCTGTTACCTCAGACTCAGGAGCAGATAATGACACAGGCCGCTGGCGATGAGGCTAAAAAAGCAACAAGGGGGATTAAAGCGGCAATTAGGCAAGTAAGCGGCAAACCGGTTTTAGCTCAGGAATTGGCTACAGAGGTACGGAAACGAGGAATTGATGCTATTCCACAGACAATCAGGGACATCATTTCCCGCGTCGTCCAACTGGCTGGAGACTAATAGCAATGATTGATCTGTCCACGCTGAACGAAAACCAGCGAGAAGCTGTACTATGGGACAATGGACCACTCCTTGTATTGGCCGGTCCCGGATCGGGTAAAACGCGGGTTCTGACTGCCCGTATCGCTAGAATTCTAGAGGAATCCGCAGGTAAGCATTTTCGAATTTTGGCGCTTACTTTTACCAACAAGGCCGCAGCTGAGATGCGCGGAAGGGTCGAGAAATTGGTACCAGGAGAGTTTGCCCGTGTGCGCCTCACAACCTTCCATTCTTATGCGGCTGAGTTGCTCCAGCAGCATGGCAACCATCTCGACTTTCGCCCAGACTTTCAGATTCTGTCAAACGATGCCGACCGGGAAGCGTTGCTTGATGATGTTCTTGGGCAGCTCAAAAAAGACCTAACCTACTCGTTCCCTGATCATTTTAAGGCCGGTCAGCTCCTGCCCGCAGTCACACGGCTTCTTGAACAGTGCGTCCCAGTAGATGAGGCGGAAGTATTGCTTCAGAAGGCCAACGTGGATAATGCCATTCCATTGTCTCGGGTCTATACCGCTTACAGGAAGGCATTGCGAAGAACTAATTTCCTTGATTTTCCAAGTCTGATTGCTGAGTCGCTCGACCTTCTTGGAAAATATCCATTCCTTGTCAAACATATCCGTAAAGTTTTTAAGCACATACTTGTTGATGAATTTCAAGATACCAACTATTCCCAATATCGGATTCTTTCGCATATAACTCAGCCTGACCCTTCTACATTGTTCGTCGTGGCTGATGATGACCAGATTATTTACCAATGGAATGGGGCAAGTCCCAAAAGAATACAGGCGTTGCGCGATGATTTTGGTGTCTCTGAGTTGCAGCTACCGGAAAACTACCGCTGCCCACCGCTTGTCATCGAACTGGCCAACGCGCTGATTGAAAAAAATCTCAACAGATCCGCTGGCAAAAAGCCTTTGAAAGCGGTCAGGCAGGGTGAAAGCGGCGATATCGTGCGGGTGTTCCGTTTCAACTCAGCAGATGAGGAAGCCGGGTGGATCGCGCAAGACATATCACAAAGGAGCAGCGAAGAGTGTAAAGACTGCGCAGTACTCGCACGAACAAAAAAGCTTCTGGACTTGGCCGGACGCAAACTTGAAGAAGCCGGGATTCCGGTTTATTATGCTGCCCGCAAAAATGAATTCAAAAGCGCTCCCCTGAGGATGCTGCATGCCATACTTCGCCTGGTGAACTCAACGGAAGACAAGCAGTCGCTCGCACGGCTTTCCAAGGCCTTTTATGAATTGGAAGGCATCAGTATTGAGCTATCCCCGGTCCTTTCCCGCGCATCTGCGGACGGAAAGGACTTACTGCGTTCCTGGCTTGGTGAAGTGAAGCGCCGCGAGATTCTGGAGGAGAAAACCCGGCAACTGCTCGAAACCGGCATCAAACCACTTCTGAACTCGCTGAATTATCAAGACTTCGCAGACAAACTGTTGAAATGGGCGGAAGCCTGCCAGCAAGCATCGCGACCGGATGAGAGCGCCTTCAACGAATTTGAGGAGGAGCGGGAGGTCTGGAATATGCTTTTGACCGAAATAACTAAAAAATTCGAGGGTGAGGGCATAGGTTTGCACCAGTTGCTTCATGAACTTGATCTAAGCTCCAAGACACCACCGAAGCCACCCGAAGCGATCCCCTGTTTCACTATCCACGCATCAAAAGGGATGGAATTCGGACATGTCTATCTCATGGGCCTGGTAGAGGATCAGCTTCCAAGTTGGGCTGCCGTCAAGAAAGGCGACAAATCCCTTGAAATGCAGGAGGAGCGTAGGAACTGCTTCGTTGCGATTACACGCGCCCAAAAAAGTCTGACCCTGACTTTCTCGACACAGGTTTTTGGATGGTCGAAGCAGCCTTCCAGATTCCTTGACGAAATGGGGATAGAACGGATATAGGCAGGAAAGAAGCGCATAACAAGTCGTTGCACTGGATTTTTACCCAGCTGTGCTTCGTAAAAAACAGTGAAATCAGTCGTTACGCCTTGTTCCTGGAAAGCCCCTAACAAAACATTCAGAAAAAGGAAAAATTCTATGCCCAAAGCCATCCGCATTCATGAAACCGGCGGCCCGGACGTGATGAAATGGGAAGAATACGATCCGGGCAGCCCCGGAGAGGGGGAGGTTCTGCTGCGCCATGAGGCCGTGGGACTCAATTTTATTGATGTTTATCATAGAAGCGGTCTGTATCCGCTTCCCCGGTTTCCGGCCATATTGGGGATGGAAGGTGCGGGGATTGCGGAATCTGTCGGCAGCGGTGTTTCAGATATTGCTGTGGGTGACCGGGTGGCCTATGCCGGGATTCCGGCCGGGGCCTATGCGGAAAAGCGGCTGATTCCGGCCCACCGCCTGGTAAAAATTCCGGAATCCGTATCTTCCGCGCAGGCCGCCTCCATGATGCTGCAGGGAATGACGGCCCGGTACCTGCTGCACGACTGCTATCCGGTCAAAGCCGGGGACCGTATTCTCATTCATGCGGCTGCCGGAGGAGTCGGACTCATTGCCTGCCAATGGGCCAAATATCTTGGGGCGGAAGTGATCGGCACAGTCGGTTCCCCGGAAAAGGCCGAACTGGCAAAAATGAACGGCTGCGACTATCCCATATTATACAATGAAGAGGATTTTGTCAGCCGGGTACGGGAAATAAGCGATGGAAAAGGGGTGGATGCGGTCTATGATTCCGTGGGACAGACCACTTTCATGAAATCCCTGGACTGCCTGCGACCTATGGGCATGATGGTCTCTTTCGGCCAGTCATCGGGTTCTGTACCGCCTTTTGACCTGGGGATTCTTTCGGCCAAAGGTTCCCTGTTTCTCACCCGCCCCAGCCTGATGACCTATACGGCCAAAAGGGAAGACCTGCTGGTCCATGCAGCGGATTTGTTTGATGTGGTGGGAAAAGGAGCCGTGAAAATACAGGTGCGGCAGACCTATCCCCTTGCGGATGCGGCGCAGGCCCACCGGGATTTGGAAATGCGGAAGACCAGCGGTTCTTCGGTATTTGTGATTGAATAAATTATCCGATCAGCAATCTAAGGTGTCAGATGAAATTTATGGTAACTCTTGACAGGGATGAAGACGGTATGTGGATTGCGGAATGCCCTTCTGTTCCGGGATGTGTCAGCCAGGGGACAAGCAAAGAGGAAGCATTGATAAATATTAAAGAGGCTATTGTTCTCTGTCTGGAAGTACGGGCAGAAAAAGGTTTTCCTCTGTAAACGCTGAACTTTATCATTTGCCCATACAATGAAAGAAATATGACAATACAGGATACAGAATTGAAAGACCATCTGGTTCGGATCATTACAAAAGAGGGAAATATACGCGCACTGGCCTGTGTGACCACCGCACTTACAGATACGGCCTGCCGTCTGCACGGAACCTCCCCCACCGCGGGTGTTGCTCTTGGCAGGGCTTTAACGGGCGGCGCGCTCATGGGAGCCATACAGAAAAACGGGCGGGTTGCGCTGAAGTTTGAAGGAAACGGCCCGGTGAAAAAAATTCTGGTGGAAGCCGACAGCAACGGCACTGTCCGCGGATATGTGGGAGAACCGCAGGCGGATCTGCCCCCGCGGGATGGGAAATTCGATGTGGCCGGACTTATCGGAAGAGCCGGATTTCTCACGGTGACCAGGGACCTGGGGATGAAAGAACCCTACCGGGGCATTGTGCAGCTTTATACAAGTGAAATTGCGGAAGACCTGGCCTGGTATCTGACAGAATCGGAACAGATTCCTTCGGCGGTCGGGCTGGGAACCTATATTGATCCGGAAAAAGGGGTGACAGTTTCCGGCGGTTTTCTGATTCAGTCCCTGCCTCCTTCGGATGCGGCCATGATTGATAATCTCGTCAGCAGAATTCAGGCCATGCCTTCTGTAACAGAACTGCTCCGGGCCGACAGCAGCCCGGAGAATCTGCTGGAAATCATGTTTGCGGATATTCCCTATGATATTTTGGGAACGCAGGAACTGAATTTTCAATGCACATGCAGCAAAGAGCGCATGGAACGGGCGCTGATTACTCTGGGGCCGGAAGAAATCCGGCAGATCATTGCGGAACAGGAGACGGCGGATATCATCTGCGAATTCTGCCGCAGTTTTTACCGCTTCAGCCGGGAAGAACTGGAAAGACTTGTGTAAAAACAGTAGCAGTTGCAGGCCAATGTCATTGACTTAAGAAATTACGGAGTGCCAAACTGAAAGTTTGGCAGTATTTTTCTGAATCATTTCAGCGTCCCAAACTTTCAGTTCGGGACTCCGGCAAATCATTTCTGCCTTAAGTCAATGACATTGAGTTGCAGGCCGGAAAACCGTTATAATGGCAACTATCCTGATTATTGATGATGATTTTTATATCCGGGAAGTTTTGGAAGACAATATTGCAGTTCTCGGACACGAAGCGGTCTTCGCGAAAAATCTGTCAGAAGGACGGAGGCTGACGGAAAACCGTGAATTTGATCTGGTATTTCTGGATGTCTGCCTGCCGGACGGCAACGGTCTGGAAGCAGTTCCCGGCATACGGGAAGGCCCCGGAGCGCCGGAAATCATTATTATAACCGGTGCAGGAGACACAGAAGGGGCGGAACTGGCCATCGGCAGCGGTGCCTGGGATTATATTCAGAAGCCCTTTTCCATGCAGAATATCCGGCTTCAGGTTCAGCGGGTTCTGGAATACCGGAACCGGAAGAGGGAAAAAAAGCGGACCGTATCCCTCAAACGTGACCGGATTATCGGATGCAGTCCCCGTTTAAATGCCTGCCTGGATCGCGTGGCCCGGTGCGCGGACAGTGATACCAGTGTCTTTGTCAGCGGTGAAACCGGGACAGGAAAAGAGCTGTTTGCCCGTGCCATTCATGAAAACAGCAGCAGAGCTGACAGACCTTTTGTGGTCGTGGACTGCGCTTCCCTGCCGGATCAGTTGGTGGAAACCCTTCTTTTCGGGCATGAAAAAGGAGCCTTTACGGGCGCGCACTGCTCCAAAACCGGTCTCATCTCCGAAGCTCACGGGGGCACCCTTTTTCTGGATGAAGTGGGGGAACTTCCCCTGACAACCCAAAAAAATTTTCTGCGTGTACTTCAGGAACGCCGGTATCGTCCCGTAGGAAACCGGAAAGAATTCCATAGTGATTTCCGCCTGATTTCCGCCACCAACCGGAACATAGAAGAAAGAGTCCGAACCGGCAGGTTCCGGAAGGACCTGCTTTACCGTCTGCGGAGTTTTGTTCTGGAACTGCCGCCCCTGCGGGATCGGAAGGAGGATATCAAACCCCTGACCCTCCATTATATTTTCCTGACTTGCAGAAAAAGAGGGATACAGATCAAAGGCATGGTTCCGGAATTCCTGGGAATGCTGGAATCCTGTGAATGGCCGGGAAATATCCGGGAACTCATCGGAAGCATAGAAGAAGCCGTACTGGCGGAACCGGAAAATCCTGTCCTGTATCCCATGCATCTGCCCCCGCGTATCCGGGTTCAGTATGTTCAGCGTTCCCTGGAAACAGAAAAACCTTCTCCTTCTCCCCTCCCCGCCCCGAAAACAGCATTGCCGCAGACGGATACCTCTCCGGATTCCATCTCCCTGCCGCTTTCCCTGAAAGATTACCGGAAGCGTGTGATGGAAAAAGGGGAACAGCACTATCTGGAGCAGTTGCTGGCATTCACATCAAAGAATATTCCCAGGACCTGTGAAATTTCCGGGCTCAGCAAATCCCGTCTGTATCATCTGCTGAAAAAATATCATATTTCCCTGAAATGAATTGAGTGTAAGTTTTTTGCGTTTTTTAACCACAGAGAACACAGAGAATGCACAGAGTGACACAGAGTTTTTTATTATTTCCAGATACAGTAATCGAAAACTTTCCGGAGGAGTGCAGAAATTGTATTTCTGCACCGCTGAACATGGGTAAAACGGAGCGTTTTCTGCCGGGCATTCATGCAAAAATACAATTTCTGCACTCCGGGAACCGTTCTGAAACCGGTCGGCGGAAAACTTTTCGATCTACTGAGATATGCCTGCCATATACCTGCCCTCTGTGAAAACTCTGCGACCTCTGTGGTTGAAAATATTTAATAAGGTTACACTCATGAATTTTCCTGTTTTGCAGGAATATTCCTGTGATACAGGAAAATTATCTCTCTCCCAAGTCTCTTTCACCAAGGCCCTCCCCCTGTATTTCTGAAATAAAATTTAAATATATCAACTATTTATTCTTATTAATATTTTTTGGCATGATTTTTGTTAAGGAAACTGGAAAAGCTGCTGATATAAAAGGGCGGTCTTTTCCGAATCCCGGATGTCATCAGAAAAAGGAATAAGCATATGGAACTGCTGGTATATGCAAACCAGGATGATCCTGTTTGCGAACTGCTTTACAAAGATTTTAACAGTATTCCCGGTCTTTGCCTGACCTTCTGTTCCCCGGCAGAAGATTTTGCCGAAGCTCTGAAAAACAGCAGAAGCGGCAGAAGCATGATTATTTTCTCGGTTTCCGCTGAAAAAGATATCCGGAATCTGCTGTCACTCAAAGAATATCTTTGGGATGTACACCTGATTCTCATTCTGCCGAACCGTGATGAAAAACTTCGGAAAATGGGATATGCACTGTACCCCAGGCTGATCCTGTTTCCGGATATGGAGGCGGATATCCTCAAAAGGGTGGTATCCGGATTTGCCCAATATTGTTGACATAAGCAACAGATTCAGATCTGCAGAGACGTATTGCATATGCCCTTTTGCTCCGCAGCCGGGGGCCTATGCAATACGTCCCTGCAGCGGAAATTTTAATGCGGCAGATTGCCGTTTTTACCTGTATTTTTAAATAATTTCGATATGTTTCAAACAGATTCCAAAGGAGGGTAACAATGGAGACAGACAGAAATGCAGCAAAAACCGTTTTGGAAGGCATTTGCGAAGGGCGGTGTCTGCCGAAATATAAAATCCGTCAGTATCTGCAGCTGATTTCCGGATATGCGGAAATCCTCCTGATGGGACTGCCGGAAAAAGATCCCATCCGTTCGGAAGTCATTGAAATATGGAATCATTCAAGAAAAATGGACAGGGACATCAGTAATTCTCTGTGATAAATTGCTGTTCAGTTTCCACTCCAAATAAAATTATGACAGAAAAACGGCTGTCATTTCAATTCAGGAGATATTTATGAAAAGGAAATACAGACGAACCTTTTATTTTATGTTGGCCGCATTGCTGCCTTATATATTTCTGAATCCTGCCGATTCCGGGGTGAATGCCTTTCCCCGTGTGGAAGTATCTCCGGAAGCAGTTTATCTGAAACCCTGCGGGATTTCAGGGCGGGAATCCGGGACTGCGGTTCCCTCTCCGGAGGGGAGAGGCGCGGATACAGAAGAATCCGGAAAAGGTCTGCTCATTCCGGAAGAAGTCATCTCCTACTGGCGTTCGGCCATGCCCCGGGCAGAAAGAACCGTTCCGGACAGACTTCCCCCCCTGGTGGATTGGAGTCCCTATGACAGCCCGGTAAAATCCCAGGGAGCCTGCGGGGCCTGTGCGGTTTTTGCAGGTGCGGCACTCATTGAAAATCTGATCCGGCAGCAGTATCCCGGCATGAATACCGATCTTTCAGAACAGGCTCTCCTTTCCTGTATTCCGGGTATGTCATGTATGGGCGGATGGTATTATGATGTCTTCAGTCATATCCGAAACTTCGGTGCGGTTTCGGAAAACTGTTATCCCTATGCAGGAAGAAAAGGAGACTGCGATCTTCTGTGTACCTATCCGGATTATCTGGTAAAGATTACGGATCATTCCCCTGCCCTCAGTCTGTGGGGGGAAAATCACAGCAAAGATGATCTGCGGAGGGCTTTGCAGAACGGTCCCCTGGTGGTGTCCATGCGGGTTCCGGACAACGGCACTTTCGAAGGCAGCGGGTACCGGGGCGGTGTATATGATTATGAAGGCGGCCCGATCTCCTGGACCGATAATGCCCATGCCGTCCTTCTGGTGGGATACAATGATGAAGAGCAGTCTTTCAAAGTCAAAAACAGTTGGGGCGCGCAGTGGGGGGAAAAGGGCTATTTCCGCATTTCCTATGATGATGTGAGTGATGATGTAAAATTCGGCAGTTATGCCTGCGCTGCTTCCGGAGTCCTTCTGCTGAAAAGACCGGCACTGCTTCGGATTTCCAACACAGGAACCGAAAATCTGAACGTGAGCCGCATCCGCTGCAATGAAGACCGGCTGGCAATTTCCCCGGATTCGGATTTCAGGGTCTTCCCGGATTCATTTCAGACGGTCATTGTATCTGTTCCGGACTGGGAGGCAATCCCTGTAAGCGGTATGCAGACTGATATCCGGATTCGGTCCGATGCCTTTCAGAATCCGTCTGTAACCGTCAGTGTTACCGCGGAAAGGCCCCCATGTTCGGGTGGGACTGAATTGGGAAATATGGACTGCAGCGAAAACGGAACGGTTCTGAGAGATGCCATAATCGCTCTTCAGATACTGGCCGGAAACGGGAGCGGGGAACTCTGCGATAACTATCCGGAATCCGTTACGGATGTGAACGGGGATAAAAGAGCCGGGATGGAAGAGGTGATTTATATTTTGCGGTATGTCGGCGGGTTATAGTTTTCAGAAACATCAGTAACAAAACCGAAAAAACAAAGGAGAATGGAATGAAGAGAAAGACCCTTATTTATTGTTTTACGCTATGGGCTGTTTTTCTGACATGGGGATTATCAACGGCTTCGGCAGAAGAAAACAGAAAATTCAGGGTATTGGTGGTGATGAGTTATGATGATGATTTTCTTTGGGATACTGAAATCAGAAAAGGAGTGGATGCTATTTTGGCGGAAACCTGCAATGTGAAATATTTTTATATGAATACTTACAAAAATCCGGAGGGCGGAGTTCAGAAAGCCGGGGAAGCCTTTGCTTTCTACCAGGAATTTAAGCCGGACGGGGTGATTGTGTCGGATGATAATGCGCAGTCCATGTTTGTTTTGCCCTATCTGAAAGACAAGGTAAAAACTCCCGTGATATTTTGCGGCGTGAATGAGGATGCGGACAAATACGGATATCCGGCTTCCAATGTATCCGGAGTTTTGGAACATTACCTTATTGATGAATCCATTGCGCTTGCGAAACAACTGATACCCTCAATTGCCACTTTCGGATTTATTATGAAAGACAGTTCCACTTCCAAAGCGGTATTTAAACAGATTCAAAAAGAGTCAGACAGTTATACTGCTACATTTGTCAGTTTCAAAGAGCCGGTGTCATTAAAAGAGACTGTAGCCATGACAGAGGATCTCAGAAAAAACTGCGATGTGCTGTTTGTCTCCAGTCTGGCCGGAATTCAGGATGAAAAAGGCAAGCCCCTTACAGATCCGGAATGTTTCTCTGTCATACGGAAAACATTCGGAAAACCGATTATCGGCCACAATATTTACCATGTCAGATTCGGCGCGTTATGCGGTGTTTCCCAGTCAGGGGCAGAACAGGGGGAAACCGCTGCCCGACTGCTTTTGAAAACTATGCAGGGAACGCCTGTTTCTGAGATTCCGATTACAAAAAATCACAACGGAAAACGGATGATTAACGTAACTGTTCTGAAAGAAGTGGGAATAAAACCCAGACCGGAAATACTCGGCAGTGCGGAACTGGTGAGAACCGAAAATTAACCGTTCAAAAATGGCAGTGGGTCAAATCCGTTGATGAAACAGAATTCAGATTACCGTAGAGACAAGGCATGCCCTGTCTCTGCGGATCCCATAATCCCGGATTCAGGATGACCGGCTCTGACCCACCGCCCCAAATGACAATAAGGAAGAGATATGAAAAAACAGTTTTCATTGTTCGGCAAAAGCATCCCCCAACGGCTTTTGCGGATGAACCTGATGATGTTTGGCGTATTCATCATTATGGTCACTGCGGCTATCTTCGGATTCAGGCATTTCAAAGAAATCCTGAAAACAGAATTTTCTGATAATATTGCCCGGATTTCCGGCAATGCGGAAACCGGGAGAAAACTGACAGAAATTCTCACAGAGACAAATCTTCTGATGGGGGAGTTTTTCGGAAAACCGGAAATGCTGAAAACAAAAGGCCCTCACATTGTTCAGATGACGGATCTGCTGATTTCGCAAACCGGCAATGCGCAGCTGAAAAAGTCTCTGAAAAGTTTTTCAGAAAAAATCAGGGCAGTTCTCCGGGACTGTGAAAAAATCATTTCTGTCCGTCAGAACGCAGATGAAACAGAAACACAGTTCCATCAGACACTCACGGGCCTGAGCGAAAATGTTGCCAACAGAATACTGGTGCTGGTAATGGAAGGGAAAAGAGCCTCCATGATGGAACAGCTAACCTTTATGATTTCCGGGTATCGGGAGACCTTCACGCAGGCGGCTTATGATTTTACAAAAATAGGAGTTTTTCATTCAGCAGACAGTGATGAAGCAGACGGTAATGAAAAGGATCACCCTGTTTTTGCACTGACAGATGACCTGCTTTTACGGCTACGGACACTCACGGCTTCGGATCCGGAGATTGCAGACTACGGCAGGCAGCTGATGGCACTGACGGAAAAATATAAAGAAAGCGTACATCAGTTTCATGGAACTGTTCTTGAATTCAGCACAAAAAGAGAAAAACTGAAACAGGATGAAGACAGCATCTTCGGACTCATAGCCGAAAGCGACAAACAGGTGTCCCGGCAGTCGGAAAAAAATATTGAGCTTCTCTTACGCAGATTGTCAAAAGCAATCATGACCGGATCGGTAATTGTTCTGCTCACCGGCTTCTTACTCTTTGTATTTTCCCTGTACCAGGGAAGAGGTCTTATGAAATCACTGAAAGACATGATTTCAGAACTGCAGGATGCTTCGGAACGCCTGCAGGATTCATCCGGTCATATCCTCAGCAGCAGCCGGGAACTTGCCGAAGATATGGCAGAACAGGCTGCGGCATTGGAAGAAACCGGTTCCTCCCTGGAAGAGATGGATTCCATGACAAAAATGAATGCGGAGAATGCAGGGGATACGGACAGAATTGTAAGAAATTCGGCACAGCGTATTGAAGAATCCTCCCGTTCTATTCGCAAACTGACACAATCCATGTCAGAAATTTCCGATGCAGGAAAAGAAACCCGCCGGATTATCAAAAGCATTGACGAAATTGCATTTCAGACCAATCTGCTGGCATTAAACGCTGCTATTGAAGCCGCCAGAGCCGGAGAAGCCGGTGCTGGATTTGCCGTTGTGGCAGACGAAGTCCGGACCCTTGCCCTGCGCTCGGCAGAGGCGGCAAAAAATACCGCCTCGCTGATTGAAAATAATGCTGTCAGAATGCAGGAAGGCTCGGATCATGCCCGGATGATGAATGAAAAATTTATTGAAATACAGGCAGACATCGGCAGAATAAAAGAAAAAATCAATGAAGTGGCAGGCGGTTCCGCGGAACAGGCCAACGGTATCGGGCAGATAAACAAAGCCGTGGGGGAAATGGACCGGATTGTTCAGCGCAATTCTGCAAAAAGCAGTCAGTTATCTGAAATATCAGGAAAAATTAAAACAGACGGTATCCGTATCCGGAAGATGGTTCAGGAACTGGCAATGATGAGCGGGACATAACAGATGAGCCATGAAAAAAATATGACAGTGGGTCAAATCCGCTGATAAGGTCTCAGGGAGGGTCAAGAAATAGTGATTAAAATTCAGATGGTTATTTGTGTTTTTTCCTTTGTCTTCTGCTGTATTACCGGAGTTCCGGGAACCGGTTCCCCGAATTCTGTTCCAAGAGAACTGCCTGATCCGGTGGATAAGGGTTTTCATGCCATGAGCGACAGAGAGTCTGCTGAAATTGAAAAACGCCGGATACCGGATACGGAACACCGCTATTCCGGATCGGATATGAAAAAAGTCCGGCTGACGGCTGCGGAACAGGCATGGCTCAGGGAGCATCCGAAAATCCGCATTCATGCTCCGGACGGATTCCCTCCGGATCTCTTCTGGAAAAACAGGCGGTTTATGGGAACCCTGAAGGAATATCTGGATATTATCAGCCGACGTACCGGCCTGCAGTTTGAATTTGTGAACATCCCCAATGGGGAAGTTGAAGAAAGAATGAGAAAACAGGAGATTGACGTACGTTACACCTTTGAAATTCCGGAACGCAGAAAAGAGATGTTTTTTACCGGGCCCTTTGCAAAAAACGGATGGGTGATCGTGAGTCGGAGTGATGCCCCCTTTGTCGGAAATATGAGCCGTCTGAAAGGGCGCAGCGTTGCAGTGGTAGAGGGAATGAGGATTTATAAGCGGATGCTCAGGGATTATCCGGATATCCGCTTTCTCACCCTCCCATCACCGCTGGAATGCCTGAAAGCGGTTTCCTCCGGCAGAGCCGATTTTTTTATTAATGGCGTGTCAAGCACCGCCTATCTGATCCGGGAGGAAAGACTGGCCTATCTCTCAGTCGGTCAGATGACCGAATACCCGCCGGACCCGCTGATGTACGGTATCCGCAAAGACTGGCCCGAACTGCTCAGCATTATGAACAAAGGCATTGCCACCCTCAGCGAAGAGGACCGAAATGCCATCTTTGACCGATGGGTTCCGCTGCAAATCAGGCAGGGAGCAGACTGGTCTGAAATGCTGCACTGGGCATTGGGTCTCGGAAGTGTTTTTACTCTTCTTTTGGGAATAACCCTTTTCTGGAACCGGCGGTTGGCAAAAGAAATCAGAAACCGCAGGCGGACGGAAGAACAGCTTTCCAACGCCAATATTTTTCTGGACAAGATTATCAACACCATGCCCAATCCCTTCTTTGTCAAAGATGAACAGCACAGGTGGATGATTCTCAACGATGCCTACTGTGATTTCATGGGATATACGCGGGAACAGCTGATTGGCAAATCGGATTACGATTTTTTCCCCAAAGAACAGGCCGATGTATTTTGGGAAAAAGACGATCTGGTTTTCAGAACCGGAACGGTACACACCAACGAAGAATATTTTACCGATGCAAAGGGAAATGTCTGCAGCATCCTGACACGGAAAACTGTCATGACAAATGCATGCGGTGAAAAGATTCTGCTTGGCATTATCACGGAAATTACGGACAGAAAAAAAGTGGAAAAAGAACTTCGGAAAGCCAAAGAAGCAGCCGAATCCGCCAACAGAGCCAAAAGTGCCTTTCTGGCTTCCATGAGTCATGAACTCCGCACCCCCCTCAACGGCATTCTGGGCTATACCCAGATTCTGAAAAGCGATCCGAAACTGACAGATCAGCAGCGGGAAGGTATTTATATCATTGAACAAAGCGGAAACCACCTGCTCTCCCTTCTCAATGACATCCTGGATCTGGCCAAAATCGAATCCGGAAAAGTGGAATTATATGAAACAGATTTCCATTTCCCGAATTTCATTCAGGACTTATGCAGCAGTATCCGTGTCCGGGCCGAAAAAAAAGGCATTGCCTTTCATCTCAAAACGGATTCCGAATCCGGAAAAAACAGCCTTCCCCAATACCTCCGCGCGGACGAAAGACGCCTGCGCCAGATCCTCATCAACCTCCTGGGTAACGCGATAAAATTTACTGAAAAAGGCTCCGTTACCTTACAAATACAAAATACAGGTAAAAACGCATCTCTCATGCCCCATCACTCATCACTCTGCCCCCTTCGCTTTTCCGTTGAAGACACGGGCATCGGCATTGCCCCGGAAGATATGCAGAAGATATTCTCCCCCTTTCAGCAGACCGGGGATCAGAAATACCGGATGGAGGGCACGGGACTGGGGCTTTCCATCACCCGGAACCTGGTGGAAATGATGGGCGGAAAACTGCAGGTGACAAGCCGGGCCGGTTTGGGCACTATTTTCTTTTTTGATCTGCTGCTTCCGGAAATCGTCACGGAAAAAGCAAAACGGTCGGCAGCATCCCGGATTACGGGGATAAAAGGAAAAAAACCGAAAATCCTGATGGTGGATGATAATGCCTTTAACCGTTTTGTTTTCAAAGGATTGCTGATTCCTCTGGGCTTTGAATTTGCCGAAGCCCGGGATGGCCGGGAAGGATTGGAAGCAGCCAAAAACATGCTGCCCGATGTCATCATTACCGATCTCATCATGCCGGAAATGGACGGGATTGAACTGATCCGGCAACTCCGGCAACAGGACGGAGTAAAGGACAGCATCATTTTTGCCACATCGGCCAGTGTTTTCCCCGAAGATCAGAAAAACTGCTTTGCCGCCGGAGCCAATGCATTTCTTCCCAAACCCATCGAATCGGATTATCTGCTGGAACAGGTGGAGCGTTTTCTCAGTGCGGAATGGATATATGCGGAAGCGGCAGGAAAAAAAGCTGAAACAGCAGAAGACCCTGTTCTTCCGTCTGCGGAAATCCTGGCGGAACTGGAAAAATTTGCCAAAATCGGTGATATTGACGGATTACAGAACCGCCTTTCGGCACTGACCGGGGAGGATGAAAGATTCATCCCCCTGCGGAATCAGTTATGGCCCCTGTGTGAGGAGTTCCGTTATGACGAACTCTGGGCATTGCTGGAAAAATATTCGGAATCCCTTTCCGGAACCGGCAATCCGGAATTGCAGGGATATTCCTTTAAACAGCCATGAGCTTCCGATCACAACGAAGCATGAAAGTTTCAACCCGTTCCCGGGCTCCGGCAGTGTGTGAGGCAGAGCCTCACCCAATGCATTCCCGGGCGGAGCCCGGGAACGGGTCAGGCTGCACGGAGTGCGAAAATTTAGGCCGAAGCCGGTTTTTCGCAGACACTTTCATATAAACGGCCATGAAAACTTGAAACTTACGGTGCGTTATGCTTCGCTAACGCTCCCTGCGATAAGGGAAATGAAATTTTTGAAATACAATATCAGCAAGGATGGGCACATGAAAGAAAACATACTGATCGTGGACGATGAAAAAGATATTCTGACTACCCTGAACCTGCTTCTGGAAATGGAAGGGTATTCCGTAACCTGTGCTTTGAACGGGGAAGAAGCAATGGTGCGGTTCCGGGAAAAAACCTTTGACCTGATACTGACTGATATCCGGATGCCGGTGATGGACGGTCTGGAGCTTCTGCGGAAGGTCAAAGAAGCCGATAAGGAGACGGAAGTCATCGTTCTGACCGGCCATGGCACACTGGAAAATGCCATCGGGGCACTGAAAGACGGCGGGGCCTTTGATTTTCTTCAGAAACCCCTGAATGATATTGACCATCTGCTCATTTCCGTATCCCATGCACTGGAGCGGCGGCGGCTCCGTCAGCAGGTGCTTCACAGTCAGAAAACAGAGGCCATTGCAACCGTGGCCGCGGGTATAGCCCATGAATTCAATAATACCCTGTCCGGGGTAATGGGATATGTTGATCTGCTGGAACTTCATCTTGCGGGGAATGCAAAGCCGAAGGAATATACAAAAAAAATCAAGCCCATATGCCTGCGGATGTCTGATCTGTCCCGGCAGCTTCTCACTTATGCCAAAGGCGGGCAGTATTATCCCTTTCCTTTATCTTTCCGCAGTCTGCTGGAAAAAGAACTGCCCAAAATTCAATCCGCTGTACCGCCTGATATAGAGATTGAAAAATACTGCTTATATGATACAGATACTGTCAAAGCGGATCCCCTGCAGATTCAGATTGTGCTGAAAGAACTTATCCGGAATGCAGCGGAGGCAATGGAAGGAAAAAAAGGGCGTATCCGGGTGGTGCTGGAAGAATGCGTCAGCGGGAATATTTCTTCTGTATTAGCGAAACCGGCAGGGAGAAAATATCTCTGTCTGACAGTTGCGGACGACGGAAAAGGGATGGATGAAAAAACAAAAAGCAGGATATTTGACCCCTTTTTTTCCACAAAATTTGCAGGACGGGGGATGGGAATGGCCACGGTTTACGGTATCATTCAGAAGCATGACGGGGATATTCTGGTGGAATCGGAACCGGGAAGAGGAACAAAAATAAAGATTTATTTACCGCTTTTCACAGAACAGTGCTTTGTCATGGCTAAAATTCAGGATTGAACATGAAGAAACCCGGAGCGCGGGCGGAAAATAATTTTGCACTCCTTTCCCAAAGACTATTGCTTTGTCAAATCTGAAAATCAGGATCTGCCTGATTTCATTCGGGGGCAGAGACAGGGCATGCCCTGTCTCTGTGTTCCTGCAATAAAATGACAACCCTGAAATTAAGCAATGACAAAGCACTATGTTACATTACACATTCAGTAGATCGAAAAGTTTTCCCCGGATACGGTTTTACGGCTGTCCGGAGTGCAAAAATTGTATTTTTGCACGGTCGCAGCTTCCGGAGAAGTGCAAAAATACAATTTTTGCACTTCTCCGGAAACTTTTCGATCTACTGACATTTATCATTTACTGTCCGACTGCCTAAGAATCTGCAAATCGAAATACAGACGCAGGCCCCATGGGAGAAAAAATGAATGAAATGCTGTCCGGGAAATCCGGCGGAGATATTTTTATTGTGGATGATGAAGTGATCAATATCCGTGTGCTTACTGCAATGCTGAAGAAGCAGGGTTATGATGTCCGGGCTGCCCGTTCCGGAGAGACGGCCCTGATCATGATCCGCAACCGGTGCCCGGACCTGCTCCTTCTGGATATCCGGATGCCGGAACCGGACGGGTACGAGGTATGCAGGCAGTTAAAAGAAGACAGGGAATGCCGGGATATTCCGGTAATCTTTATCAGTGCCCTGGATCATATATTGGATAAAGTCAGGGCCTTTGAAGTCGGAGGCGTGGATTATCTTACCAAACCTTTTCAGGAGGAAGAGGTAATCAAACGCGTGGAAACCCATCTGACCCTTTGCAGTATGCAGAAAAATCTCCAGAAAATGGTAAAGGAACGGACAGCGGAACTGTTCCGCACCAACGAGAATCTCAAAAAGGAACTTGTCCGAAGACAGAAAGCCGAAGCCCGGCTGCAAAGACTTTCCGTTGCCATTGAGCACGCGGCAGAGGATATCGTCATCACAGACAGAAAGGGACTGATTGAATATGTGAATCCTGCGTTTACCCGGATTACCGCTTATTCCCCGGAAGAGGTGATGGGAACAAATCCCCGGATACTGAAAAGCGGCAGACATCCCGATGCCTTTTACCGGGACCTGTGGGAAACCCTTCTGGCCGGTAAGGTGTGGAGCGGCCGACTGACCAACCGCAGAAAAGACGGAAACCTCATTGAGCAGGAAGCCAATATTGCCCCTATACGGGATGATGCGGGGAATATCAGCGGATTTGTATCGGTAAAGCGGGATGTGACAGAAAACGAGAAACTCAAGGCCCAGCTTCTCCACGCGCAGAAAATGGAGGCCGTCGGAACCCTGGCAGGAGGCATTTCCCATGATTTCAACAATATTCTCGGAGGAATCATCGGATATACGGAACTGACAATGGAACATGCGGATAAGTATCCGGAAGTACCTGAGAAAATAAAAAAATATCTCTCAAGAATCCTGGAATCCGCAAACAGGGCCACGGATCTGGTGCAGCAGATTCTCCGTTTCAGTCGGCAGCAGCAGGCGGACCGGGGGGTATTTGAAATCAGCCCCCTGCTGAAAGAGGTTCTCCGTCTTCTGGGTTCCACCCTGCCCAAAAACATAAGGATTGTAAAGCGGATTGCGGCAAACCGGGATTCAGTGACAGGAGATCCCGGGCATATCCACCAGGTGCTCATGAATATCTGCACCAATGCCTATCATGCCATGCGGGAAAGCGGCGGTACTCTGACCCTTGAGCTTGAAAATACGGAAATAAGGGAAAGGAAGCGGTTTCTCGGTATGGAAATACCGGTCGGAGATTACCTGCGGCTCAGTGTCAGCGATACCGGCTCCGGCATTCCCCCGGAAATCCTGGATCGCATTTTTGATCCCTATTTTACCACCAAAAAGGTGGGAGAGGGAACAGGTCTGGGCCTCTCGGTTTCCGCAGGCATAGTGCAGAATCATCACGGGCTGATCGAAGCCGAAAGCAGTCCCGGTCAGGGGACGGTATTCCGGGTATATCTGCCCCTGGCCCCTGCCGCCCCGGATATGATTTCCCCGGAAAAGGAGAAAATTCCACGGGGCAGGGGCCAAAAAATTCTTTTTGCGGACGACGAACACTTTTTTCTCGAAGCCATTGCGGAACAACTCAGGAATCTGGATTATGAGGTCACAGCCCTGACAGAAAGCCGCAGGGCACTGAAACTTATCAGCTCGGATCCCGGCGGGTTTGATCTGGTTCTCACAGACCAGACCATGCCGGATATGACAGGAATTCAGCTGGCAGGGGAAATCCGGAAACTCAACCCGGATATCCCCATTATCCTCTGTACCGGCTTCAGCGAAACCGTGACAGAGCAGACAGCCGCGGAGTACGGCATCTCAAAATTTCTCATGAAACCGGTTCACCGGGAGGAGCTGGCCAAAGCGGTTTATGAACTCCTGAGAGGCTCGCCTGTATCAAAACCTGAAATTCGGACCTTTAAGGAACCCGGATAAAGATAATTCCCCCGGTTCATCCCGCCAGCAGAGAATAAACAAAACCCGGGCATATTTCTGCCGAACAGTTTCAGATGGTTTATTTTTTGCCGAGTACCTATAGTCAGTAGATCGAAAAGTTTCCGGAGGAGTGCAAAAACTGTATTTCTGCATGGGGTAAGGTGATTTCCTGAAAAAAATGTACCGAAGGAGTGCCAAACTGAAAGTTTGGCAGTGTCTGACAGACGGCAGTCCGGTTACAGGCTTTCCGTTTGTGGCTCCGGCAGAAGCGGTACATTCATATTTGGAAATCGCCTAACCGGGCTCTGCTACGGTGCAAAAATACAATTTTTGCACTCCGGGACAGTTGCAAAACCGTATCCGGAGGAAATTTTTCGATCTACTGATAATATTTAAATTTTTGGACAAGCCCAAAACTATTTTCTTAAAGTCTGTAACAGCACCATCAAAAATCGGATTCAATAAATTCAGATTGCCGGAATGCAAAGAGCAAAATATGGATACAGACTCTTTGTTTTTTCACAAATCCGTGTTATAGAAAAATACACTGCTGTCTTTTCCCTTCTTTCCATTCAAAGATTCACCTTATATTCGGGAGGAAATCCGATGCTCGACTTTTTTCATGCGGCTGTTTCGCCTTTTACCCTGCCTTTTACATTACTGCTTGTTCTCATGCTTTTGTACTGGCTGCTTGTGATCCTGGGTCTTGCAGATGCGGACGGGCTGCCGGATTTTGATATGGACGAAGGCAGCTTTTTTTCGTCCCTCACGGCAATGCTCAATATCGGGGAAGTCCCCTTTATGATGGTCATCAGTTTTCTGCTGCTGAGCTGCTGGTGCTTTTCCATGCTCAGCAGTCATTATCTGAATCCCGCGCAGTCTTTTTTGCTGGGAACCGGGCTTTTTTTCATCAATATCCTGCTGGGATTTTTTGCAACAGTATGGATGAGCCGTCTGCTGCTGAAAATTTTCGGACCTATGGCAAGTGAAGACAAAGAAGATCAGCAGATTCTCTACCGTCCGGCCCTTGTTATCACCAGTGAGGTAAACCATCAATTCGGTCAGGTGCAGATCAGAAGCAAAGGAGCCCCCATCACCGTCAATGCCCGGACAATGGAAGAGAGGCGTTTTCTGAAAGGTGAAAAAGTTCTGATTTTTGACGAAGACAAAGAAAAAGGCATTTATTTTGTGGATAAATATGAAGAATAAATTTTTTTCAGTAAGCGGAAAAATCCGCGAAGAAAAGTGAATTCATCATTTATCATTCATCATTTCATAAAGGGAGGGTATCATGGGTTTTCTGACCGGTCTCGGCGTAACAGGTATCATTTTTCTGCTTTTTGTGGTGTTCGGTTTTTTTGCTATGGTTGCCAAGTTTTACCGCAAGGTGGAACAGGGGCAGGCCCTTGTCCGCAACGGTATCGGGGGCACCAAAGTCAGTTTTTCGGGTTCCATTGTCATTCCCATTCTCCATATGGCGGAACTCATGGATATATCCGTAAACCGGGTAATCATTGACCGGCAGGGCGGGGAGGGACTGATCTGTAAAGACAATATGCGGGCAGATATCAAAGTGGTTTTTTTTGTCCGGGTCAATAAAACCGAAGAAGATGTGCTGAAAGTGGCCCAGTCCGTGGGCTGCCGAAGAGCCTCCGATCCCAAGGCCCTGCAGGAGCTTTTTGAGGCCAAATTTTCGGAAGCCCTGAAAACAGTGGGGAAACATTTTAATTTTTCGGATCTCTATACTTCCCGTGATCAGTTTAAAGAAGAAATCCTCAAGGTTATCGGTACAGATCTCAACGGATATGTTATGGATGATGCGGCCATTGACTTTCTGGAACAGACCCCCATCACCAAACTGGATCCCGATAATATCATGGATTCCGAAGGTATCAAGCGCATTACCCAGCTGACCTCGGATCAGAAAATCCTGGCCAACCAGATAGACCGGGAACGGGAAAAAACCATGACCCGTCAGGATGTGGAAGCCAAAGATGCCATTCTGGAACTGGAACGGCAGCGGGCGGAGGCCGAAAACCGGCAGAAACGGGAAGTGGCCGCGATTCAGGCCAGGGAAGATGCCGAAACAAAAAAAATACAGGAAGAGGAAAGACTGAAAGGCGAACGGGCCAGAATCACCGCGGATGAAGAAATCAATGTGGCCGATGAAAACAAAGAACGCCAGATTATTGTGGCCCGGAAAAACAAAGAGCGCACCGAAGCCGTGGAAAGCGAACGCCTGGAAAAAGACCGGATGCTGGAAGCCACAGAACGGGAACGGATTGTGGAACTGAGCAGAATTGAAAAAGACAAGGCCGTGGAACTGGAAAAGAAAAATATCAGTGAAGTCATCCGGGAACGGGTCAGGGTGGAAAAAACCGTAGTGGAAGAGCAGGAACGCATGAAGGATACCCATGCCTTTGCCGGGGCCGAAAGGGAAAAGAAAGTGGCCCTCATTCAGGCAGAAAAGTCCGCTGAAGAAGCCCTGGTGCTGGATGTAAAAGCAGCGGAAGCCTCCCGGCAGGTGGCGGAACTCAAGGCGGCGGAAGATATGATCAAATCCCTGAACGCGGCCGAAGCAGAGAAAAAATCAGCAGAATTCCGGGCCGAACAGACAGCCATTGAGGCCGAAGCATATTATACCAGGGCACAGAAAGAATCTGCGGCCCAAAAACTGCTGGCGGAAGCCGCTGCTGCGGAAAAAGCGGCCGAAGGTCTGGCGGAGGTGCAGGTCATGGAGGCCCGTGCGGTTGCCATTGAAAAAGAAGGTTCTGCCAAAGCCAGGGTGGAATCCCTGCATTTCCAGGCAGAGGCCGAAGGCATTGAAGGCAAGGCCAATGCCATGAAACTGCTGGATGCCGCAGGCCGGGAACACGAAGAATTCAAAATCCGCCTGGAAAAGAGTACAACAGTGGAACTGGCAGAAATTGAAATCCGCAAAGAAGTGGCCCGGTACCAGGCCGATGTGATGGCTCATGCCCTTAAATCCGCAAAGATAGACATTATCGGCGGTGAGGCTGTTTTCTTTGACAAAGTGGTCAATGCGGTTATGGCCGGAAAAACCGTGGACCGTTTTATTGACAGCAGCAAAAACCTGAGTGATGTGAAAGAAACATTTTTCAATGCAGACCCGGAATTTTTCAAATCCCAGCTGCGGCGCTTTGTCAACCAGTTCGGACTGAATTCGGAAGATATCAGAAATCTCAGCGTCTCGGCCCTGCTGAGCAAAATGCTGGGCATGGCCAAAAATCCCGAAGACAAGGGAATGCTTTATGAACTGCTGGCCATTGCAGAAAAAACCGGCATGATGAAAAAAATGGCTGTCCGCAAAGAAAGTCCTGAAGAATAAACAGACAGGGGCGATTTGCATCACTATCCAAAAAAGCTATACTTTTGCACTTTTTTATAAGTTGCTGATTATATTGAATTTTAGAAATTGGCCTCAAATTTTTCTGTATCAATAATTTCAATAGGTTATCATCTAAAATCAGCTTAAAATTCAAAAAGTGCAAAAGTATGGCAAAAAAGGAATATCACATGAAAATACTTCTGATTTCGGCCAATACGGAAAAAATCAATATGCCGACCCTGCCCATGGGACTGGGCTTTGTTGCAGCTGCGGTGAAAAGAAAAGGATATGATGTAAGATTTCTGGATCTCATGGAGGCAGAAGACCCGAAAAATCGGCTTGCGGAAAGTCTTGGAGAATTTCAGCCGGATATGATCGGTATTTCCATTCGGAATGTGGATGATCAGTGCAGCGAAAATCCCCGTTTTCTGCTCAAAGAAGCCGGGGAGATTGTGCGGATCTGCAAAAATCTCTCCTCCGCACCGACAGTTCTGGGCGGTGCCGGATACAGTCTTTTCCCGACAGCGGCCCTGGACTTTCTGGAAGCGGATATGGGCATACAGGGGGAAGGGGAAAAAATCTTTACGGAACTGGCGGACAGAATTTCGGAGGGGAAAACACTTTCGGATATTCCCGGACTCTATATCCGCGGCAAAGGACTTCAGTCCCCGCGCACTTATATCCGGAAGCCGGATCAATGGCCTTTTCCGGATCCGGAATTATTTGATGCCGGCCGTTTTCAGGATCCCGCCTATTACCTGCCTTTTCAGACCCGCCGCGGCTGCCCCATGCAATGCAGTTACTGCGCCACTTCCGTGATAGAGGGAAAACTGATCCGCAAACGGCCTGTCTCTTCTGTGCTGAAAGAGCTGCGGCGATGGCGGGAAGCCGGTTTTTCCCGTATCTTTTTTACGGACAATACCTTTAACCTGCCACCCTCCTATGCAATGCAGCTCTGCGAAGCATTGATTTCCGAAGGTCTGAATCTGGAATGGCGATGTATTCTTTACCCCGGAAAAATCAGCAGGGATTTGGCCCGGAAAATGGCAACGGCCGGATGCAAAGAAGCGGCTCTGGGTTTTGAAAGCGGGAATACTGCCGTACTCCGCGGAATGAACAAACGCTTTGGCCCCGAAGATATCCGCGAATCTTCCGACATACTCGCGGATGCCGGTATCGGAAGGTGGGGGTTTCTGCTGCTGGGCGGGCCCGATGAAAACCGGGACTCTGTGCGGGAAAGTCTGGAATTTGCGGATTCCCTGAATGCGGAAGCAATGAAAGTGACGGTGGGGATCCGTATTTATCCCCATACCCGTCTGGCAGATACTGCAGGTTCCGAAGGGCTGACTGAAGCAGAAGCGGATCTGCTTTCCCCCCGGTTTTATATCAAAGCGGGTATGGAAGAATGGCTGCGGAAGACTGCGGCAGAATGGATACAGAACCGACCGGGCTGGTCTGCATAAGTAATGCCCATAAGTAATGCCAATGAAGAGTCAAAAACTTCGGATGAAGTAAAAACAGGGCATTGGCATTATAAAATCAGACTTCCGGAACTGAATGATAAGCGGCCGATTTTACAGCACCGATTCAGTCCTTAATTCGCAGAAGTAAAGCGGATGCACATTTTCCGGATCATTTTTTCTTCTTTTTTCCCACCAGTTCCTCCAGCTCGTTTACAAAACCTTTCATTTCCGTGGCCAGTGCCGCCAGATGCTCGGATGCGGCCGCGGATTCTTCCGCACCGGCCGCGACCTGCTGACTGATGACTTCCACATCCCGAACCGTCCGCCGCACCTGCTCAATGCCTTTGGTCACACTTTTGCTGGCATCGGTAATAGCCTGGGTTTTCTCGCCCATAATCGTGGCCGATTCAATAATGCGTTCAAAATCTTTATTGAGTTCCCGGATGGACCGGGCCGCATGACCGACTCTGGTAACGGTATTGTCCAGCAGCTCCTGCGTATCTTTGGCCGCATCTGTGGAGCGGATGGCCAGATTCCGTACTTCATCCGCCACCACGGCAAACCCGGCTCCGGTATTTCCGGCCCGTGCGGCTTCAATGGAGGCATTCAGGGCCAGCAGACCGGTCTGAAAGGCAATTTCATCAATGGTATTGATGATTCTGCCCATTTCTCCGCTGTCCGCTTCAATGCGGGTCATTTCCCTTGTCAGTTCCACCAGTCTTTTGAGGGACTGGCCGGATTTTTCAATATTTTCATTCATCAGATCGCTGGCCCCGATGGTCATATCGGAAGATTCCCGGCTCATCTGCTCCATTTCTTCCAGTGCCACAGAGGAATGGGAGACCGATGCGGTCTGGTCGGACGCGCTTTGGGACTGCAGCTGGCTGTTGGCAGCGATTTCATCGGCTGCAAAAGAAAGCTGCCCCGTGCTTCGGGATATCCCCTCCATCACATGGCGAAGGGGCCGGACAATATAACGGGCAAGGAGGATGGTATATATCAGAACGGACAAAGTGGTCACCATGGCCAGTATGCCGGAAACAGAACCGAGGGAATGCAGGGCTTTGAAGGCTTCCTTTTCACTGCTTTCGGCAACAAGTCCCCAGGAAACGCCCTGAAATACAAGGGGGGTATAGGCGGACAGCACTTTTTGTCCTTTGTAATTGAGAATACGCCCGCGGCCGCTGTTTCCCGCAACAGATTCCCGGCTGGCCACAGTATCCACGCGCCTTTTGCCGGGCTTTGCAAAAGAGGCGCTCACGGAATAATTTTCCGGGTCAGAAAGTGAATCTGAGCGCATGAGCAGATCTTTTCCCACCAGATAACTTTCTCCGCTTTCCCCCATGCCGGATCGTTCATGCATCACCCGGTTCACCCGGTCAATGGGCAGACGGAGGGCCACAATGAGTTCCGTATTTTCATTGTGTATCACGGGCCGTGCCATAAAAGCCACCGGTTCTCCGCCCGCCGGGGGGTAGGGGGCAATATCGGCAAATCCGAATTCCCGGGTTTCTTTGACCTGATGCACCAGTCTGCCCAGCGCGCTGCTCTGCAAAGGGCCCTCCAGGATATTATGGCCGTAATCCTCATTTTTGGCTACGGAATAAAAAATATGCCCTTCCGGGTGAATGAGCAGCAGGTCGTCATACCCTCCCATGCGGATGTATTTTGTAAAATAATCGGATTCTTCCCCCTGTATGCGGGGTGCAATCACATCTTCCAGATCCATTGTGGTTATCAGTGCCCAGTTCAGACCGGGAATTTTCAGGGGGATGAAACTGATGATTTCCATTTTCCCTTTTTCCCCCATGCGCACCATGGAACCGCTTTTCCCGGAAAGAGCGGCTTCGATCTGGGCATCTGCCACAGCCTCTCCTGCCTTTCCCTCCCGGATCACCCGGTCATTTCTGTAGCCTGTCCGCTTTTCCCATTTGCCTGCCAGAAAGGTTTCCCCGGTTCTTCCCATTCCGCCCCGGCGGCGGGCAATGAGGTTGATTTCATTTTTACTCAGTTTCAGCACCAGCACCCCGGCGATGTCATTATAGCGGTATAAAGGCGCTGCGGCAAATGCCGTATACCGGTTATCCGAAGGCGGCCAGTAAACAAAATCGTGCAAAACAGAACCCTTCATTCCTTCCTGAAACACCTTTTGCAATACAGTGCCTTTCAGTTTCCCGCTTTCCACATTTTCCCCGAGTTCCGATTCTTTGTTTAAGGTATAAACCACATTCCCTGCTTTGTTAATCAGCAGCACATCTTCATATCCGTATACGGTTTTGATCTGCAGCAGAGAGGCACCGTATTTTTCCTCTTCCAGAAACTGATACATAATCTCATCACGGCTTCCGTCTCCGTTTAATGCCGCACCGAAACTTTCCAGGGCCTCAATGACCATGATATTATGGGAAAGCACCGTAATATCATTGAGTGTATTGGAAAAATACCCGACAATCTGATCCTTTTTGATTTCCTGCACACTTTTCAGCTTTTCAAAGGCCTCCTGACGCATGGTGGCCACTGTTTCCATCAGAATGTCCATACTGGCTTTGCGCTCATTCAGAAAATTGCTGAGCTGTGCTTTTTTCAGGTCCCGGATGCCTTCCAGTTTTTCAAAAGCCTCATCGGAAATGGTGCTGCTGAAATTGATCCAGACAACAGAACTGATGAGAAGCAGGGGAATCAGTCCCACGGAGAGCAATGCGGCAAAGAGTCTTGTTTTCAGTTTGAATTTATGTAATATTTTCATATTTCCAATGCCTTTTTTTTATTCCGGATTCTGTTTTCCCGCGGCCTGATTATTATCCTGGTACCAGGGGGGAAAGATAAGATCACAGTTTTTCATTTCTTCGGGCCAGATGCAGCACAGTTTTCCGGGGGGCTGCCACTGCACCATCATGAACCGGCGGTAGCCCGGCCCGAACCTGGGATTATGGGATACGGGATCAAATACCCAGCGGCCCATAATGCCTTCGTGATCCGTCTGTTCCAGGGCCTGTGTCAGGGGCGCACTTTCAGTACTGCCGGTACTTTCCAGGGCTTTTTTGAGGATATGCATGGCATCGTAGGTATAGGCGGATGTGTATTCCGGCCGGGATTTGAAACGGAGCAGGTATTTTTCACAAAAAAGGCTGTCCCGGGCCGTCAGTCCGAATACACCCGGATATGCCATGGATATGGTACTGAAGGATTTTTCTCCTGCATTTTTTCCCAAAACCTGAAAAAGACCTATTATCCCGGCCATGACAGGCCCCTGCTGATCTGCCCATAATGAGACAAATGCCGTCGGATCCGTACGGGCAAAGGCCACAATCAGGGCATCCGCACCGCTTTGGCTTATTTTGCGGACAATGGGAAAAAAATCTTTTGTATGATAATCAAAATATTCATGTATCACCACTTCACATCCGGCTTTTTCCATCTCCGTTTTCCATGCCCGGGCCAGGGGAAGTGCCCATACCGCGCTTTCAACTGCCAGGGCCGCTTTTTTCATTTTCCGGGGTATAATCAGCTCTTTCACAATCCATTCTGTAGTAAACTGCCCCATTTCGTAAGAATTGTGGAATACTTTGAAGACCTGTCTGTATTTTTCGGGATCCTTTGCCACCTCTTCCCCCACTTTGGGGGTGCCTGCACCGATTACCAGAAAAGGGACTTTGCATCGGGGAACCTGCTCCATTATTTTCAGGGCGATTTCACTGGAGGCCGGGCCCAATACCGCGATGACTTTTTCTTTTTCCGCCAGACGGGTGTATTCATAGGCCCCGAGGATGGGTTTGTCTTTGGCGTTTCCGTACACAAGTTCAATCTCTTTTCCCAGAATGCCGCCCGCACCGTTGATTTCATCCGCAGCCATCCGGGCGGCATTTTCTATTCCTTTCCCCCCCGGAAGCGTGGCGGTCAGAATCCCGATTTTCATTGTGTCAGCGGCCCAAACGCTTCTGCAGGGCAGACTTCCGCCAATCAGAAGGATGCAAAGACTCAATACAAAACAGCAATGCAGTTCGGTTTTTTTGTGCATGGGGACCTCCTTGTTTTTAAAACAGCTCCACATTATTTTCCTCAGAATGGGGGACTGTTTTTTTTTCAGACACCCGCAGTGCATCTTCCACCCCCGCACCGTCCAGAATGGCATCGAACATGGCTTTGTCTTCATCCAGGGTGTATTTGGAACGGATCATCTGCTGCAGACCGTACCATTCATAGGGATTGTAGAGACGGCTGGGGTCTCCGATCAGCTCCGCCAGAAAAGCCAGGCCGTTGGAAATATGGGTCAGCCGCTGGGCCATGAGATCATAAAACTGAAAAAGCACAATGACATCATTCATTTTTTTGGATACGGATCTGAAATTGGATAAAACGGTTTCTTTTTCCGCACTGTCCGGCATTTTTTCCGATGCTTTTCCGATGACCTGCACATTTCCCATCATGGATGTGAAAAATTCGGCCAGGGTGGTGACAGATTCATCCCCGTCTTTCATGGTTCTTTCAATGCGGGATACGGCAAGATTGAGCATCAGTACCGTTTCTCTTACCTGACTCCAGTCCAGATCCGGTTTTCGTGCATTGGACGGCATTGTCTGTCCTCCTTTTTCAGAATAAATCAGGTGTATTTTCTCCGCGGATACCGGGACGGGTAAGCGCGAAATCATAACGCACCGGATCTTCCGGAACCCATCGGGCAAATCCGGCTGTAATTTCCAGTGCCGTCCGCATATCCGCCTGTTTCCGCGTTGTCAGTCCCAGATGTATTCCCATCCGGTGCATATGAACATCCAGGGGGACGGTCAGGGCAGAAGGGGAAATTTTTTCCCAGCCGCCCGGATCCACCCGGTCTTTCCGCACCATCCAGCGCAGAAAAAGATGCATCCGTTTGCAGGCACTTCCTTTTTCCGGATAGGGAATCAGATGACCGGGTTCTCTTTTTCCCCGAATCCGTGTGCAAAAACGTTCCAGCGCGGGCAGCAGCTTCTCTTCTTCTTTCTTCATTCCGGACAGAAAGCACTGATACAGGGAGCCCTCTTCCTGCATCATTTCTTTCGCTCCTTCCAGCATATCGGCCAGATGGGTCTCTTTGGCAAAGCGGTGCCGGAATCCTTTCAGGGATTTCCGGAGTCTGTCCGAAGAATGTTCTGCCAGAAAACGGGCCGGAAAAGGCCCCATAATTTCCAGCACTGCGGATACACTTGCAAGAATCTGCGCCACCCGGCCGTAGGCCAGGGAAGAAGCCGTAAGTGCCGCAATTTCCCTGTCCCGCATGTCTTCATAGTTATACAGAAATTTTACAGGATCCTGTTCCGCATATCTGCGCCGGTTGTATTTCCGGTATAATACTTCCAGTTTTTCTTTCATACCGGGCATATCAGGCCGGAGATTCCCTCAGTTTTTCCGGCCCCGGAGAAGCGGCTGACATATTGCTCAGAAAAACCGATGACAGCACAATGCCCCCGCCCCCGATTTGAAACAGGGTCAGTTTTTCATGCAGAAGATACCAGGCCGCCAGGGCCGTAATTACCGGAATGCAGTTGATAAACATGGATGCCCGTGCGGCCGGCACTTTGCTCAGCCCGTAATTATAACAGATGAACGCGGCAATGGTGGCAAAAAGGGTCAGATAAAGCACAGCCGCCGCCGAGCGCATACTGACCGCATTCCATTGCATATCCGGGAGTTCCCAGAGAAAAGCAGGGGCAAAAAACAGCGCGCCGTAAAAAATCTGAAGACCGGTGATTTCCAGCGGAGAATGCTTCTGCCCCAGCTCCCTGGCTCCGATGATATAAAAAGTGGCGGAAAGCACTGCCCCGAAAATCAGCAGATCCCCCAGCAGTCTTCCGCCCATTTCCCAGCGGAATTCCGGATCGCCCATCACCAGAATACCGATGCCCGCAAAGGATAAAAAAATGCCCAGCAGGGTCAGGGGCCGGGGACGTTCGCCCAGTAAGGGGATTGCAAAAAGCGTTACAGAAAGCGGAACTGCGGCAATAATGAGCGAGGCTTTGGGCGCGGTGGTATATTGCAGTCCCAGAGTTTCAAAAACAAAATACAGTCCCGGTTCAAACAGGGACATGAAAAAAATCCGGATATGTTCTTTCCGGCTGAAACGGGGAAATCCCCATCGGAGCATCAGCAGTACAAAAAAACAGGAGGAAATGGAAAAGCGGGCAAATACAAGGGTAAATGCGGGAATGCTTTCCAAAGCAATTTTGGTGGCCACAAACGACAGTCCCCAGAAAAGCACGGCACCGGTCAGGGCAGTGTATGTCAGTGCATGATTGTTTCGTTCCAAGTGGGTATCATCCTTTGTTTACATAATTTTTAACATTATTTTCGATAAAATACAGATATGTGTATGCAGACTTAGCAGGCTGTTCCGCTTTTGTAATAGAGAAATATATTGATGAACCCGTAAAAAATCAGATTTTTGAAAATCGCTGTTAATAATGCGAATTAAGGGGGACGTCCGGTATTGTAAAATCAAGCGTTTATAAAGTCTGTTCCGGAAGTCTGATTTTATAATACCCTGTTTTTACTTTATCCGAAGTTTCTGACTCTTCATTGGCATTAATAAAATCAGTATATTAATGTGCATCAAAACCTGATTTTCCGACTTTTTACCCTGCATTATTCACACGCTTTAGTCCCCGGCAGATAAGCTGCTGATTAATTTGCTTATACGAAAATACGGCTGCAAAACTCAGTTTTTTGTGTCTTCCTGTATTTACTGCAAAAAACTGAGTTGTGAATAATTCAGGTTACGAGAGTGTCAATATATTGGATGGAAGAAGATAAGTCAAAGAAATTTCATCCCTCGGGAAAAAACTTATTCCCGCATAAAAAAATTGGCAGTGGGGAAAATTCCCTGATTTTTTCTGTAAAGGCATATTGCATACGCATCGAAGCCGCTCATGCCGGGCGAATGCAATAGTCCCCTGCAGATAATGTCCCCCTCATGTAAAACCTGACAGAGCAGGTGTATTGCATACGCCCTGTAAGGAGTCAGATGGGGGGACGGATGTAAAAAGTGGTGTACCGGCAAAAAATCATGCAGGCTGTTTGCGGATATATTCACCGATTTTTTTTCCGAACGCTTCACCGATCTGCCGGATCAGCGGATGGGAGGCCGAAGAAAAAGAGAAATCGTCAATATGGGAAACGGGCATTACATCCACACTGGTCCCGGTGATAAACGCCCCGTCAGTATCCGCCAGTTCGGAAATATGCAGACTGCGTTCCCGAAGATGCAGTCCCTGCTGTTTGCAGATTTCCAAAACATGCTGCCGGGTGACTCCCAGCAGAACGGTTCCGGCCGGCGGTGTACAGATTTCTTTTTTTATCAGAAAAAATATATTGGAACGGCTGCCTTCACTGATATATCCCTGCGGATCCGTCAGAAGTGCCTCATAGGCACCGGCTTTTTCCAGTTCCCCTTTCACCTTTGTTTTAAATGAATCTTTCAGTGTTTTGATATTGGGGTATTCCCGTTCTCCCGGATACAGTATCGTCCGGATACCGAGGGCATACACTTCAGGCCCCGGATAGTCGGAGGGAATGAAGCATGTGAGAAAATTTTCTTGGCCCCCCTGCCGGGCCCAGACCAGTTTGACATTGATATAATTTTCACCGTTTTTTTCTGTCAGTACACGGATCTCTTCCCGTATTTCCCCGTCTTTTTTCTCTATGGGGTTTCCGGTCAGTTCTGCGGATCGGTGAAAGCGGAGCATATGTTCTTCAAAAAAAAGGGGAATCCCCCCAATCAGTCTGATGACTTCGTAAACAGCGTTCTGCCTGAGGAAAGTAAAGTGTTTTGCATCTTCCGCAGCACACAGGCGGTGATTGACAAAACAGAATTTCCCTGTCATTTCTTTCTTCATTGATTCCTACTTACAGTTTAGCACCTTTGGGGTAAATCTGTCCCCCATCATTTTAACCTTCTGAACTTGCGCAGCTATTTTGCGGTTTAATCATTTTAACTACCTGAAACAATAATATATTATGTCTATATTTATCCAAATAAGTATTTTTGGATATGTTGTAATTTCAATATGTTAAAGATTTGTA
>JAABRU010000122.1 GCA_011390755.1 Desulfobacteraceae bacterium
ACAACGAAGCATGAAAATCTTTCCCGGGCTCGTTACGGGGCAGAGCCCCGTAACACCGGAGGTGAGGCTCCGCCTCATACTGTGTACGGGGCGGAGCCCCGGAAAAATGCGTTACGGGGCAGAGCCCCGTAACGAGTTGTGCAGGACTTTCATATAAACGGCCATGACCGCAGGGTCACAGCGAAACATGAAAGCTGCACGGAGTGCGGAAATGAAGGCCGAAGCCGGTTTTTCGCAGACACTTTCATATAAAAGGAGGAAAAATGGATTTCAGTAACACGCACAGCAAAACAATGGGTTATATTCTCTGGATATTCGGTTTTACCGGTTCCCACCGTTTTTATTACGGCAAACCGATTTCCGGAACTCTGTATTTTTTTACCCTGGGCCTTTTGTTCATCGGCTGGATCATTGATCTTTTCCTGATTCCGGCCATGGACCGGGATGCGGACCGCAGATTTACAGAAGGGAAACTGGATTATAATGCAGCATGGATTCTCCTGACTTTTCTGGGACTTTTCGGGCTCCACCGTTTTTATATGGGCAAATGGATTTCCGGTCTGATTTATCTGCTCACCGGCGGCCTTTTCACTGTGGGGATTGTCTATGATTACTGGACCCTGAATGATCAGATACATGAAATCAACCGGGCCGGATAAAATAAGGGGCAGTGGGTCAAAAAGGCCCGTGCATTAAATATTCTGATTCGCGGGGGCGTACTGCACAGGCCCGGCATGGACGGCTTCGGGCCGTATGCGGTAGGCCCCTGCAGAAAAAAACAACTGATTTGACCCACCACCAAATAAGGAAGGGGATATCAATGGAAAAAATCAGACTGGGGGTAAGTGCCTGCCTGCTGGGGCATGAGGTACGTTATAACGGCGGGCATAAACTGAATCATTATATCCGGGATGTGCTGGGGCAGTTTGCTGATTTTGTCCCGGTCTGCCCGGAAACTGAATGCGGTATGAGCATCCCCCGCGAAACACTCCGTCTGGAAGGCTCTCCGGACAATCCCAGACTGGTGACCGGTAAAACAAAGATCGATCATACGCAGCAGATGCTGGACTGGGCGCACAGACGTGCGGAAGAGCTGGAAAAGGAAAATTTATGCGGTTTTATCTTTAAAAAAGATTCTCCCAGCAGCGGTCTGTACCGGGTAAAAGTGTATAACGACAAAGGCCAGCCCGTGAAAAAAGGCACCGGCATGTTTGCCGGGGTTTTTACACGGCATTTTCCCCTGCTTCCTGTGGAAGAAGACGGACGGCTGAATGATCCGGGACTGCGGGAAAATTTTATCGAAAGTATTTTTGTATTCAAACGGATGCGGGAAATGCTGCAAAAGAAAAGCCGGGGCGCGCTGGTGGATTTTCATACCCGGCATAAACTGCTTTTTATGGCCCACAGCCCTGTTCATTATAAAGAAATGGGAAAACTGGTGGCGGACGGCTCCCAAACAGCGGAAGAAAGTATCGGGCAGTATATTCCCCTTCTGGCCGAAGCCCTGTGCCTGCGGGCCACCCCCCGCAAGCATATCAATGTGTTACAGCATATTATGGGCTATTTTAAAAAGCAGCTGACACCGGATGAAAAGCAGGAGATTCTGGAGATTCTGGAAAATTACCGAAAGGCCTATGTCCCGCTGATTGTACCGGTTACGCTCATGAATCATTTTGTCCGCAAATACAGTCAGCCCTATCTGCGGGATCAGTATTACCTCAACCCCCATCCCCTGGAACTGCAGCTGCGGAATCATGTATAAATACCGGGAGGAGACAGATTTCGGGCAATAAGGGAGTCCGAAGAAAATAATCTGCCCGGAGCGGGTTGGATTAGCGAAGTCTAACCCGGCATTACCGATGCAAAAACAGGGGCAGAGCACTCCGCAGATCCGTCACCCCC
>JAABRU010000123.1 GCA_011390755.1 Desulfobacteraceae bacterium
TTGCAGAGCATAAAAATATAACTGTCTGAAATCATTAAATCTGAATATTTTCTTTGCGTTTTACAACCTGCTGAAATTATTCAGTCCGAATTTTTTTACCGAACTGTTGTATAAAAATCAAATCAGCTGTTGATCAGTTCTGCGGCTTCCAGGGCAAAATAGGTGAGAATAATATCGGCTCCGGCTCTCCGGATGGCCGTCAGGGTTTCCATCATGACTTTCTGTCCGTCCACCCAGCCCATTTTTTCTGCTGCCTTTATCATGGAAAATTCACCGCTGACATTATAGGCGGCCACAGGCAGGTCTATCTCGTCCCGCACCCGGCAGATAATATCCAGATAGGGCAGTGCCGGTTTCACCATGATAATATCCGCTCCCTCTTCAATATCCATGGTGGCTTCCCGGATGGCCTCCTGGGCATTGGCCGGATCCATCTGATAGGTGCGCCGATCTCCGAACTGCGGCGCGGAATCCGCAGCATCCCGGAAAGGGCCGTAATAGGCGGAACAGTATTTGACGGCATAGGACATGATGGGAATCTGACTGTATCCGTTTTCATCCAGCATACCGCGGATTTCCGCCACTCTGCCGTCCATCATATCCGACGGAGCCACCATATCGGCCCCGGCATTGACATGGGAAAGAGCGGTGCGGGCCAGCAGATCCAGTGTGCCGTCATTGTCAATAATACCGCCTTTTTCCACAATGCCGCAGTGTCCGTGGTCCGTGTACTGGCAAAGACATACATCCGTAATTACAGCCAGTTCCGGTACTTTGTTTTTCACTTCCCTAACGGCTCTCTGCACAATGCCGTCTTTGGCATAGGCCCGGGTTCCCAGGGGATCTTTTTTATCCGGAAGCCCGAAAATCATGATGCCGGGAATTCCGGCGGCTTTTGCCTGTGCCGCTTTTTTAACAAGCAGGTCCGTGGACAGACGGGCATGTCCCGGCATGGAAGGAATGGCCTCTTTTTTATTTTTTCCGCTGATGGCAAAAAGCGGAAGAATCAGATCATCCGCGGAGATTTTTGTTTCACGGACCATGCGCCGGAATGATTCATTCATCCGCATTCTTCGGCCGCGGTAGTCGGGGAACAGCATGTTGATAACTCCTTTATTTTAAGGGATAGTGACCGGGATTCGGAGGATAGGGAAGAGAATTTCTCGTCGCTCTACCCGGCCCCTTCATCCCAAACCCATCATTATCTGAATCCTGCACCTGAATTCTATTCGGAACCTTCCCGTAAATAACTGCCTTTTTTATCATCAGCTACCTTGGATCAGCAATGTCGGGGTACGCTTTGCTAACCCGACCTGACTTGGGTAGTGCTTGTCATTGCTTAATTTTAGGGTTGTCATTTTATTGCAGGAACGCAGAGACAGGGTACACCCTGTCTCTGCACCAAAATGAAATCAGGCAGACCCTAATTTTTAGATTTGACAGAGCAGTAGATTATTTCTGTGAAGATCTCTCATTGAATACCGATTTCCTCATCTGTGAGATAACAGGCCGGGTCCGGTGCCCATACATCGTCGTAAATGGCTTCCGCGCGGACACGGAAATTTCCGCCGCAGATATTCAGCCACCGGCACTGCGCGCAGCGTCCTGTAACATGGGCTTTTTTATCTTTGAGCTTGGACAGCAGGGGATCGGACATATCTGTCCAGATTTCGGAAAAAGGACGATGCCGCACATTGCCGAAACTGTGGTGCCGCCAGAACTGATCCGCATGAATTTCTCCGTCCCAGCTCACGCAGCCGATGCCGCGTCCGGAATTGTTGCCTTCATTCATCTGCAGCAGTTCCAGCACTTCTTTGGCTCTTTCCGGGTCCTCTTTTTTCATGCGGAGATAGAGATAGGGCCCGTCTGCATGGTTGTCCACTGTCAGCACTTCTTTTTCAATGCCCCGGTCATGCATATCTTTGGTCCGGTCAATAATCAGGTCCACCACTTTCCGGGTTTCTTCATGGCTCAGATCATCTTTTACCAGATCGGAACCGCGGCCGGCGTAGACCAGATGATAAAAGCAGATCCGGGGAATATTGCGTTCTTCCAGCAAATCAAAAACCGCGGGGATTTCCCCGGCATTGAATTTATTGATGGTAAAACGGAGCCCCACTTTGATACCGGCATCCTGGGAATTTCTGATTCCTTCCAGGGCTGCTTTGAACGCACCTTTTACTCCGCGGAATTTATCATGGATCTCTTCCATTCCGTCCAGACTGACACCGACATAGGAAAGACCGATTTCCTTGAGAATTCTGGCTTTTTCGGCTGTGATCAGGGTTCCGTTGGTGGAAATGACCGCGCGCATCCCTTTTTCCACCGCGTATGCGGCCAGCTCCGGAAGGTCTTTCCGTATTACAGGTTCCCCCCCGGAAAAAAGCATCACCGGCACACCGAACTGAGCGAGATCGTCCATGAGTTTTTTTCCTTCATCGGTACTCATTTCATCGGCAAAGACCTGATCTTTGGCATGGGCATAGCAATGTACACATTTCAGATTACAGCGGCGGGTCATATTCCAGACCACAACCGGTTTTTTATCTTTGGAAAACTGCAGCAGATGGGAGGGCAGCTGCCCGGAATGACGACCGTAACGAAGTGCGTCAGAAGGTTCCACAGTTCCGCAGTAGAGCTTGGATATTCCGATCATGTAAAATAACTTCCTGATTTATTTTTTTATATTTATTCATTCTCCATAAGCTTTCCGGTCACAGCAGTCTGTAAAAAGGCTTCGGAGGGGAGGGAAGCAGGAAAGAACAGCATTTCATTGTCCCTGCTTCCGATTCATAAGTCCCTTCTGCTCTGTAGCAGATTATGATCAAAATGAAAAGTCTTCATTCGTCTTTCAGCAGATTGCCCACATAGGCCTCGGAATTGGTCAGGGCTTCTCTTGTGATAAAAAAACGGTTTTTACCGGTTTTCTGGCGCAGCAGTTTTAATCCGTATTCAAAATCCAGATTCAGTTTTTTATACAACTGATCTATATTGATATCCGAATGCAGCACCTGTTCAATCATGTAATCCACCGCGTCATCTTCCATTACGATATTGATATCATGGTTTTTATAGAAAAAAAGTTCCATATTTTTGATTTCATCGGCATAATGGCGGATTTTCCGGATCACACTTTCCACATCCTGTGTATGGCGGCAGTAATAATCGCTTGCAATTTCCAGGCGGGAAGGTGTCAGGCTGAGATTGTATTTTTCCAGCAGACGGCTTTTGTCCGAAGAAATATAGGCACGGATAAATTCCTTTTCTTCTGCCATGAGTTTTTCATAGCTATTGCGGATTTTGCTGTCATCCGGATTTTCAAGAAGCATTTCCAGGGCTTTTTCCGGGTCCTCAATCAGTACTTCGGTGACCGGAAGGATTTTTACATTGGTGGAGGGCAGGGTTCTTTCAAAAGGGAGCAGGGCTCTTTCCACCGCACTGACCAGTCCCCTTGCCCCGGTATTTTCCTGCCATGCCTGTTTTGCCAGCAGGCGGAGAGCTTTTTCATGAAAACGGATGCGGATACCGTATGCGGCAAAATCCAGTTTTTTCCCCAGAATGACCGGATTGTTGGGGTTTTTCAGGATTTCAAACAGATCCTTTTCGCTCAGGCGTTCCAGTATCGTATGCACCGGAAGGCGGCCCACAAATTCTGATTCAAAGCCGAATTCAATGAGATCCTCCGAGCGGACATGGCGGAAAATTTCATCGGGATTCCGGGAATTTTTTAAAGAAGAACCAAAACCGATTGCACGGGAACTCATGCGTCTGGTGATGATTTCCGGCAGTTCTCCGAAGGCCCCGCTCATAATAAAAAGGATATTCCGGGTATTGACCACGCGTTTTTCCCGTTTGCCGGTTTTTCGGAAACGTTCGATCTCCTGAATCATGGAAATGGGATCATGGGGAACCTTGAGTTCCACATCGGTTTCTTCCATGGGTTTGAGCAGTGCCCGCTGCACCCCGGTGCGGGAAACATCCGCACCGATCATGTTCCGGCTGGAAGCGATTTTATCAATTTCATCAATATAAATAATACCGTACCGGGCCAGATCAGTATCCTCATCGGCTTCCCGTACCAAATCCCGGATCAGATCCTCCACATCTCCGCCCACATATCCGGTTTCACTGAATTTGGTGGCATCCCCTTTGACAAAAGGCACTCCGATTTTTTTGGCAATCAGGCGGATAATATAGGTTTTCCCCACCCCTGTCGGACCGATCATCAGCACATTGTTTTTAATGCGTCCCACCGGATTGTCTGTATCATTTCCGGAAGATTCGCTGTATTTGATGCGGTTGAAATGAGTACAGATTTTGGTGGACAGAACGGCTTTGGCCTGATCCTGGCGGACAATATACTGATCCAGATAGGAAATCAGATCCGCGGGTTTCAGATCAAAGTTGATGCTTTTCTTCTCCTCCGGAACCTTCACATTTTCCATTTCCGTTTTCCGGGGCATGGTCATGGGAGAGATGATTTTTACTTCACCGCCGAATTTCTTGGCCAGAAATTCTCCCAGTTCTCTTTCGATTTCTTTGGGATCCGGTATTCTTTCATTGCAAATGTTCATGAGATTATTTTCCATCCTTATATTATTCGGAAGATTTTTCCCCAAACCGGGGTTTATCAGAAAGCGGATTTCAGAAATATAATAAAATCTCAATGCCGTTTCCTTAAGCAGAAAGTCCCCCTCCCCGGGGGCAATGCTGTTGACTTAGGCAAAAAACTCTCCCCCCGGCGGGGGAGGGGGGTCTTAAGGAAACGGCATTGAATATAACCTTATGAAATAATTTAAACCGAAATTTTTTGCCGAGCGGCCGGCAAAAAATATATTGGGAAAATTATAATCATGACTTTCTTTTATGCAAGTTCGGAAACAATGAAGATAAAGACAGGGGCACATCCGGGGAAACAGGAAAAAAAGCGGGAAGAAAATGGTACGCCCGGCTGGGATCGAACCAGCGGCTTTCAGCTCCGGAGGCTGACGCTCTATCCACTGAGCTACGGGCGCGGCATAAAAAAGTCTTATAAAGGATTAGGGGAAGTAAGTCAAGAGCAAATAAACGGATTTCCGTATTCATGAAGCATTGCCAGAAAAGAAAAATGCTGATAAAGATAAGCTGTGAGCAGAAGTTCATGGCCGCTTATATGAAAGCCTATAGAAATAATAAGGAGTAATACATTTTATGGAAGAAAGAATCTGGTTTCAGTCCGGCCCTTACAAAATCGAAGGACTTTGGCACAGGGGAAATCCGGATACCGGGGTTGTTATCACACATCCGCATCCGCTCTATGGCGGAGACATGGACAATTATGTTGTAAAAACCATTGGGGAAGTATACCGCAAAAAGGGATATACCACGCTGCGTTTCAATTTCAGAGGGGTCGGAGCCAGTGAGGGAAAATATGAAGAAGGCATCGGTGAACAGGAAGATGTCATCGCGGCTGTCGCCTGCCTTTTGCAAAACGGAGTAAAACAGGCGGATCTGGCAGGCTATTCCTTCGGTGCATGGGTCAATGCCCATATCGCCTGTGAAACAGCAGGCATCCGCCATATGATCATGGTTTCCCCTCCTGTGGATTTTCTGTCTTTTGATGCAATTTCTGCTCTGCCCTGTTTCACCCACGCCATCTGCGGGGACAAAGATGAATTTGCCACTGTGGAAAATGTCCGTGCCATGATCAGTCGCTGCAATCCGGATGCTGTTCTGGAAGTGCTGCCAAACTGCAATCATTTTTACAGTATTGCCCTCAACGGTCTGGAAAGTTTTTTACAGACGCATCTGGAACAATGCGTGAAAAGTGCCCCGGTTTCTCAGAAAGGCAGCAAAAATATTACTGACCTGAAACGCTTTTTCCGTGCCTGCAATCCGACCCGCAGTCTGGATATATCCAAAGAGGAAGACCGGAAATATTATGTTGACTTTTCTGCTGTCCGTTCCGGAAATCTGCTGCGGGAAATCAAACGCAGCATTGTACTTTCCGGCACACCTGCAATACAGCTTTTCACCGGTCACACGGGCTGCGGTAAATCCACGGAACTGCTGCGTCTGAAAAATGAACTGGAAAAGGAAAACTACCGGGTTCTCTGTTTTGATGCCGCCGCCGAAACAGATACAGGCGGCACAGATGCCGGGGGACTGCTTTTCAGAATTGCCCGCAAGGCTGCTGAAAACCTGCGCGAAGAGGGGATGGAACTCCCGTCCGGAATTTTCAGACAGGATGCACCCGCATCTGCGGGGGAAAGCATTTGTGACAGCATCAGAGAGGATCTTTTTGCACCGGCAGAACGGCGGCTGAAAGAACAGGGAAAAAAAGGCCTGCTGCTCATTGTTGATAATCCGGATTACATGGGCAGTCTGTCTGAAAATAAAGAACCGGAATATACTTTTATTGAGCTGGGAGAGCAGTTGAAACGGCTTCAGATTCATACTGTTCTCACAATTCCCCTTTCACTGCTGTTTTCCGGTGCATCAGAAAAGCTGAAACAGTGTTTCGGTGTCAGTCCGAAAATATTGCCGATGATTCCCCTTTGGAACCGGAACGGAAATCTCAATGAAGAAGGCATGAAGCGGATGAAAGAGATGGTTCTCGCAAGGGCTTTTCCGGATACGGATAAAAAGGAGAGGGAATCCCGACTTTCCTTTCTGTTTGCCGCACCTGAAATGGCGGAACAAATCTGCCGTATGAGCGGGGGGCATGTCAGAAATCTGATACAAATGCTTTACAGCTGTCTGCAGAAAGATGATCCGCCTTTTTCCAAAAAAATTCTGGAAGAGGTTCTGCAGGAAGAAAGGGATGTGCTTATGAGAAAAATGCAGCACCATGAAAAAGAGCTGCTGCATAAAGTGGCTGAAAATCAGTCTGTGGGTGGAGAAAAGGAATATGAAAGCCTTTTGCGCAATATGTTTGTATTTGAATATGAGGATAAAGAAGGATTGTGGTACGGGGTGAATCCTTTGCTGCATGTATAAAAGTGAATATATGAAAGTCTCCCCGCACACCTGCCGGGGAAGTCATTATGACTTCCTGTAAAATCAAAGAATTGGGCAAAGCCCAATTGGGCACTCGTTCTCACGCTCCGCGTCAATGGCATTAAGTTAAGCAGAAAATTCCCCTCCCCCGGTGGGAGGGGTCAGGGGAGGGGGAAACAGGGTTTTTAATCAGTCGGATTTTTCACCCTCCCCCTGCCCCTCCCTGAGGGAGGGGAGTCTTAAGGAAACGGCATTGATCCTAATTTTTTGAAATGAATGGTCAGGATATAAACATCCCTTTGAAATTTCACATTCATCTTCCAGTCAATTTTTTCAAGAACGCTCAGTATTTTTTTGTTGCTTGGTAAAATATACCCTTTGAAGCCTTTGTATCCTCTTTTTTGGGCCTCCTGCATCAGCATTGTCAGAAGATATGTGGCAATGCCCAGATTTTGATAGTTTTCATCAACAACAATGGCTATTTCCGGATGGCTTTCCTGCATTTCAAGACTTGCAAATCTGGCCTCGGCAATCAGTTTTCCGTTTTTTATTTCCGCCACAACAGACAGTGTTTTCCGGTAGTCAATATTCACATATTCCTGCATTTTTGCATGGGGCATGGATCTGATGCATGAAAAATAGCGGTAATAAACAGATTCATCGGAAAAACGGTAAAAAAGTCTTCGCATATTTTCTTCATCAGAAGGTTTTATTGCTCTGAAACAGACTGCAAGATTATTTTTAAAGGTGTGTTCTGTTTTTATTTCAGACGGATACAGATATGCACTTTCTTTGATGTAAATCTGGTCCGGGTAAATTATTCTTTTTTCCCTGGCTTCCTCAATAAGCTGCTGTCTGTCCTCAGGATGCGCAATATCAATCAGTCCCTGCGCCCGTTCACGCACAGTTCTGCCTTTCAGCTTGCTGATACCGTATTCTGTTACAATTGTACTGACAGATTCCCATAAACTGAACTGATTGGGATACTGAACTGCAGACAATACAATATTCGGTTCATTCCGGCGGTTACGGCTCGGCAGTGCGAATATTGCGGAACCGCCCTCGGAAAGCAAGGCTCCGTTGAAAAAATCAATAACTTCTCCAGGTCCTGTTCCCACATTGCCTCTGCCGGTATGAAGTGCGATTCTGCCGTACAAATCAACTTTGCGGGCAGGTAAAACTGCCACAAATTTCGGATTGCTGCTGATATAAAGGGGATTGAAAACCTGTTCTATTGACTGAAATTCAATCAAAGGATTATTATCCAGCCAGGCCATGAGATCAGGTGTGCCGATTGCATAGGATGTTAAAGATTTTCCCTGATAATGCTTTTTATACTGATTTGTGACAGCCCCGTTTTTCACCAAATCCATCATGTTGTCAAAGAAAAAGGGGGTATGGATGCCCAAATCTTTTTTGTGACTTAAATGTTTTGCCAGTGCTTCGTACAGCGGCCCGATGGAAAAACCGATACAGCTCCGGTCTTCAATCATTGAACTGACATTTTCAGCAATCCTGTCATACACATGGTCAAATTTCCACCGTTTAAAATAAATCGGGGGCTCCTGCGCTTCCACCAGCATGTCAAAGTCGGAAATATGAACAAATGTGTCGCCGAATGTTCGCGGCATCCATTTATTCACTTCGCCGACAACAAATGAAGCCTGCTGCATTGCCAAATGTGCCGCATCAATACATACCCCCAGACTGCAGAAGCCTGCCTCATTCGGCGGGGCAATCTGAACGAATACAGTATCAATATTGATTTGTTTTGATCTGAAAAGTTCCGGAATCTGATAATATCTGCTGGGAATAAAGTCTGCCAGTCCTTTGGTTATTGCCTCATCCGCATCCCAGCCGGAGAAGAAGGTTTTAAGACGGTATATGGAAGTGTGATTTTCATTCATGGAAATGGCATCTCCGAGACTGACCAGTTGGAATATTTCCAAATCCATATTGGCATCTTTGATTTCTTTCAGATGCCTGAACAGTGTCAGTGGTTCTGAAACACCTGTCCCGATAAAGACAGTCATTCCGGGTTTTATTTTTTCAAGAACTTTATCCGGGGAGACAAGTTTTTCTTTCCATTCTTTATGATTGAATATTTCCATGTTATTTTCTTGGATTCTTTTATGAATATTTGTTTTTATGTAAAAAAAAGGAGACAGACAGTGTGTAAAGTGCAGGAAACCTGCATTTTTAGCCAAATTTTGAAAATTCTGTCATCCAGACGGTTTTTGTGCGGGTGGAAGGGTATCGCCAAACTGTCCGGTGGAGAAAGGGGGAGTCGCTGCCGTTTTGTTTTTACTGCTTCCGGGGGAATCACTGCTTACTGTCAATGCTGTTGCCTTAGGTCGGCGGAGTGTCAAACTTACAGTTTGACATGATGAAATTATTTAGAAAAAAACGTGCCAAACTGTTGGTTTGGCACTCCGGTTTTTCTTAGGCAACAGCATTGTACTTACTATGGTATTTTTCAAAGTGGACTCCCAAAAGCTGATACAACTTCATCAGAGTCTCTGCCGGTGACCTTTTTACCCATTATTTTTGATATTAAATCTAATATTAAACCGGCTCGGTTAATGATAAAATTATGAAAATCATCAGTTCTTAACAAAGACGGCCCGATCAGATGAGTCCTCATTATTTCATCCATCCTGTTGGGTTCAATATTATGATTTTTTTCAATATTTTCGATATATGCACTTGGTGATTTCCCACCAATAATTCTATTTGTTCTGGCAGTAAGCGGAGTTTTATTAATAATGCTGTTCCAGTGAAATTTTGAATAACTTTTCTTTTGACAATATGCTTTTGGAAAAATATGATGTATATCAATTGACCTGTCAAAATATGTCGTTAGTTCAATAGGATCTCCATTTAAAAAATCTAAACTTCCCTGTTTCATAAGCTGCACCATTAATCCTTTGTATGCTGCACTTAAACGGGTTTGAAGACTTAATAATCTTAATGGATTAAAACTTGCGTCCCGAATTGTACGAGGTTCTTCTTCACTCTGTTCTATCCACAGAAGAACATCCTGAATATCTAATACATAGCGAGTTTCATTTGCTCCGCCGTACAGTTCTCCGAAAACTCCGCACCAAAACCAGCGAAGCAGTTTATTTTTTATTGCATCATCTTCAAATGTGTCCCCCAACATTGCGCAGATAGCAGAAAGCGGTAGCAGCTGGGTTTGATAAGGAACATTTTTATTATCAAATATTTTTTCTCTTGTCAGAAGCCGGGCAGTTTTTATCATACCGTCTTCAAGAAGATCGCAATTTGCATTATACTCATCAAGCGTCAGTCGGAGTACATCTTTACGTTTGCAGCTCACAGAACTGCCTGTTTTCCGATGTCGCCGATAGCTCGACAATAGAGTTATGGCTGTAAGGAAATCTGTAGAATCAAATCCTTGTAAGGGACCATAACCTGACAGTCTTTTCTTTCTATCTTCCCAGTCTTTCCGCAGATTGTAATCGTCAGCAGCAAAAGTGGCTGTTATTAATTCAAATACAGTTAAGGATACTCCGCCGGTATTCACTTTTTCAAATACCTGGCATACAGCTTCTTTTGGGGTATCACGCAGCAATTCTATTGTCGGGATACGATATTGTTGAAATCTATGAATTATTTGAGATTCAAATTCATCAAACATATCCAGTTTATTATCATCGTGTCTGAAAGTTCTCTGGAAACCGCGACGCCATGATGAATATTTTGAAGGTTCAAAAATAATTGATAAGGGAAATAAACCGGATTGATACTCCAGTTCCTGAGAGCGGATATCCAAATCCACTTTTCTGCCGAAATCTGAAGTAATTTTTCTGTCTTCAGGAATGGATAAAACAGCATCAATACGATCTGTATCATCGTCAAGGCATTTGGCTATATCTAAATAATAAAATCTTTTGATTTTATTGCCTTTATCACCATAGGTCGGAACAGGTCTGCCTGTGCGGAGGGCAAGATAAAGAGAAGTCAGGCGTTGCTGTCCGTCCAAAATCAGCATTTGAGGCTCAACTTCTGTATCTAATTCAACACCTTCCACCAGTCTTGGCCGAAAGCGGACACCATTTCCCCCTGTTTCCATCAGCATCACAGCGCCAATGGGATAGGACATTGAAATGCTCGCTATAATTGATCGGATATGCTTATCATCCCATACCCAGCCACGTTGAAAATCAGGTAATTGATTTTCACCTTTATCAATTTTATCCATAATATCCTGAAGTGACGGTTCACCGGATCGGAAAGTTGTACTTATTGCTGTCATATGCTATAAATCTTTATTATAATTAATGATACGGATTGTTTTCACATCACCTGCGAAAGTACAACCGTGATGTTGTCCACACCGCCTGCCAGTTTAGCCAGCTCGATAAAACCTTCCACTTTCTGGGGCAGGGAAATGTCATTGAGCAGCACTTCCCGGATCAGGGTATCTTCCACCATATCTGTCAGTCCGTCGGAACACATCAGATACATATCGCCCGACTGTGTTTTTCCCTTGATGAGATCCGGGGAAGCCTGTTTTTCAATCCCAACGGCCCGCAGAATGACATTCCGGTGTGAATGCACCCGCGCCTCTTCGGGCGTTATCATGCCCTGATCCACCATGTTCTGCACCAGGGAATGATCTTTGGTCAGTTGCCGGAGCTGACCGTTCCGGAAGCGGTAAGTGCGACTGTCTCCGATATGCCCCAGAATAAATCCCCCGTCAAAAAAGACCATAATTTCCGCGGTGCATCCCATTCCGCTGTGTTCCGGCTCTTTCTGCACATGGTCCAGTATTCTCTGATTGGACTCAACAAAAACAGTTTTGACCATCCGGGGAATTGCCGCTTCTGACAACTTGTCGGCTCCGGAAAGCAGCAGCTCATATGCTGTTTCTGCAAAAATACGACTGGCCAGTTCACCGGCTGCTGCACCGCCCATACCGTCGGCCACAAGACAGAAACTGAGTTCCGGTTTTACCACAAAGGTATCTTCATTATTCGCCCGTTTCAGGCCGACATCGGTTCTTCCCGATAAAGCAATTTTTGGCATTTTATTCCGTATGATTTGAAAATAAATGGGTTATTATTTGATTTCTCATAAAACGCCATGAGTTATAACTCTCAACGAAACATGAAAATCTCTCCCCGGACTCGTTACGGGGCAGAGCCCCGTAACGAGTTGTGCAGGACTTTCATATAAAGGGCCATGGGCCGTGACTCACAGCGAAACATGAAAATAAAAAACTGTTACATGCTGTAATAATTCAACATTCAACATTCAGCATTCAGCATTTTCATATAAACAGACATGCCTGGACATTCACAACGAAACATGGAAAAGAAATTTGGGGACCAGGCCCCCTGAATCCCAACCCCTTTTTCATAATAAACAGCATAACGGAAAAATCCGCCGGTATCAATCAAAAAAACATATCCATCTGTTCTGTTTCAGTAAATCAGTGCTGGCAGCCAGCTTGTGCCGCCTTTGAGTCGGACAGCAACATCGGAAAACCACAGGCGGAAAGAACCGTCTGCATTTTTGTGACTGAGGGCAATCCGGATCGGTCCGACTTTGGCGTGTTCTTCCCAGGTGGTGATGCGGGTGGGATTATCCGCACCGCCTTTACGGTACACCCACTGCTGCAGCAGAAAATCCGGTCCGTAATAGATTTCATAAATATCGCCGGGAGCATTGGTATTTCCATGCGGGTATTTCACCGTGAGCCGCTTTCCGTAGCCGGAAAGGATGGGGAGCGGATATTCACCTTCTGAAATGATTTCAACATTATCCCATATCAAATGGAAAGGGAAGAGAAGCCAGTAGCGGTCATTGATAAACCAGCTGTCAATTTTTCTGTCAAAATCCTTGTTTTCCTTCCGCTCATATACAATATCCCCTGTTTTTTCCTCCGGATTTCCTTTGTATGTAACCCGATCCTTTTCGGGTTCCCATATCCATTTTCTCTGAAGATGTTTATCTCCGATAAAAACATTGAAGGTATAGCGGATGGCGGTCACTCTTTCAAAATTCCGGATACCGTATGCATATGCAATTTTCCGTGCTTCGGCATTGATGGGTATTTTTTTGACTGCAGCGGGTCCGGAGCAGGCGGAAACTGCCAGACAGGTGAACAGCAGGAGCAGGGCCGGCAGGGTTTTGTTTCTGTTCATTTTTCCTCCTTTCGGTGCTTCAGGTGAATGGTAGTGTAGTCAGGGTTAAAATGACGGTTATCCGGAACATCTGCCGAAACCGCGGGGGGTTACTGCATATGCCCCTCATGAGCGGCTTCGGGGCGTATGCAGTAACCCCTCTGCAGGAGTAATATAACCCCTCATTCAAATCTTGACAAAACAATAGTCTTTGAGAAAGGAGTGCGAAAATTTTTTTTGGCCCGCGCTCCGAAGGAGAGCGGGCCGGGGACCGCTTTGCCCTGCTTTCGCACTACGGGTTTCTTTGAATAAAATATTGAATATAATCAGAATGAAACAGTTTTTCTCAAAGGGTATGCCACATTACAGTCTCAGAGTCTGTCCGAAAACCTGGGAAACAGCTTTTTAAACCGGGTGAAAGTAAGGGGGCGGAGCACCCGGGAACAGGTTTTCGGACAGCGTCTTCATGCCCTTTCTTTCAGGTTTTTATAAATCCGCCGTTCCGGACGGGGGGGGGCGGATGCAGAGACGCTTTGGCCGTGCGTCTCTGCGTTTTTACCGGATTATCAAAAAAGCAGACTGCCCCTGTACTGCGAACACATCATTTACAGCAGTCCCTGAAAGAAATCATTGCCTTTGTCATCCACCAGGATAAAAGCCGGAAAATCTTTTACGGTAATCATATAAATGGCTTCCATGCCCAGTTCCGGGTATTCAATGAGCTCCACATTTGTGATGCATTCTTTTCCCAGACGGGCTGCAGGGCCGCCGATGGAGCCCAGGTAGAATCCGCCGTATTTTTTGCAGGATTCTGTTACCACTTTGGAGCGGTTTCCCTTGGCCAGCATAATCATGGAGCCGCCCCGTTCCTGGAATATGGGAACATAGGGGTCCATTCTGGCGGCTGTGGTGGGACCGAAGGAGCCGGATGCATAGCCTTCCGGGGTTTTGGCCGGGCCTGCGTAGTAGATGATATGATCTTTGATATACTGCGGCAGTTCTTCCCCTTTGTCCAGACGTTCTTTGAGCTTGGCATGGGCAATATCCCGGCCCACCACAATCTTACCGGTCAGCAGCAGAGGTGTGGCCACCGGGTATTTTGTAAGGATGGAACGGATTTCATCCATGGGGCGGTTGAGATCAATGTGTACCGCATCGCTGCTTTCCCCGGTCTGCGCGGGGAGGTATTTTGCCGGATTCATCTCCAGCTGTTCCAGAAAAATACCGTCTTTGGTGATTTTGGCTTTGATATTGCGATCCGCACTGCAGCTGACCCCCATACCGATGGGGCAGGATGCACCGTGCCGGGGCAGGCGCACCACCCGCACATCCAGGCAGAAATGCTTTCCTCCGAACTGCGCGCCCAGGCCCAGTTCCCCGGATGCTTTCAGGAGTTTTTCTTCCAGTTCAATGTCCCGGAATGCCTGCCCTCCGGCATTGCCTTCTGCGGGCAGTTCATCCAGATATTTGGCGGATGCCAGTTTTACGGTTTTCAGGTTGAGTTCCGCGGATGTTCCGCCGATAACAAAAGCCAGATGATAGGGCGGGCACGCGGCTGTTCCCAGGCTTTTCATTTTTTCTGTCAGAAAATTCACAAGTGTGGCGGGGTTGAGAACTGCTTTGGTTTCCTGATACAGATAGGTTTTGTTGGCCGAACCGCCGCCTTTTGCCATGAAGAGGAATTTATACGCGGCCCCCTGTGTGGCAAAAATATCAATCTGCGCGGGCAGATTGCAGCCGGTATTTTTTTCATCGTACATATTCAAAGGCGCGTTCTGGGAATAGCGCAGGCTGGTTTTTGTATAGGCATTAAAAACCCCTTTGGAAAGGGCTTCTTCCTCATTAAAGTCTGTCCACACCTGCTGTCCCTTTTTGCCCATGATGATGGCCGTTCCCGTATCCTGGCAGAGGGGGAATTCCATTTCCGCGGAAATCACCGCATTTTTCAGCATTTCACTGGCCACGAATTTATCGTTTTCCGATGCTTCGGGATCATGCAGAATGGCGGCGGTTTTTTCCAGATGGGAGGGCCGCAGCAGGTGGGAAACATCTTTGAAAGCCTGTTCTGACAGCAGGGTCAGGGCTTCGGGGGCTACACAGAGGATTTCCTTCCCTTCAAAAGTCTTTACACAGACATGTTCTTTGCTCAGCAGACGGTATTCGGTTTTATCCTCTCCCAAAGGAAAGATCTGCTGGTATGCGAATTCGGTCATATTTTTTTCTATCTCCTTGTTTTGGCTCCTTATTTCAAGATGCCCGGGGAGTTTCGGCAAAAATAATCCACCCAAAGCAGGTCGGGGGTGGTGAAACGTACGCCCGTATTCAGCCGGAAAAACGGCCGGTTTATTTTTGGGAAACTCCCTTCCCCGGATTAACGTTGAATACTGACTTTTTTCATAATCACCGGTGCAGCAGGTTTATCCATAGGCCCGGTTTTTACCGAACCGATTTCCATGACCACCTCCAGTCCTTTGGTGACTTTACCGAAAACCGAATGCCGGTCGTCCAGGTGCGGGGTGGGGGCCAGGGTAATGAAAAACTGGCTGCCGTTGGTGCCGGGCCCCGCATTGGCCATGGAAAGAATGCCTTCGCTGTCATGGCGCAGGGAGGGATGGAATTCATCTTTGAACTGATAGCCGGGCCCGCCGTTTCCCAGGCCGTAAGGGCAGCCGCCCTGGATCATAAACCCCTCGATAATCCGGTGAAAACCCAGCCCGTCATAGTAATTGCCGCCCCGCTGGGTATCCTGCCGCCCTTCGGCCAGATTTACAAAATTCCATACGGTTTCCGGGCATTCTTTTGCATACAGTTCTGCTTCAAATGTTCCCATGCTGGTTTCAAAAACCGCGGTCAGACGATCCGCATCTTCTTTGTATGTGTCTTTTGTACCAATCATAAATAAATATCCTCCGTTAATAAATTAATAAATAATATCAGGCGGTACGCAGCTGAAATTTTTCTGTCCGGAACAGTCAGTGCCGCGACTGCGAGGGAGCGGTTTTTGCCGGTCGCCCGCGCTCCCGGCCATGTCTGATGGTCCCGCAGAAAGTCCGAAAATCGGTTTTTATACATATTAATCTGCTGATTTTACCGGCAGTGATTTTTGAAATTCAGACTTTTTACCGGTGCATCATGTTTACGGGACTGAACTGCGTAATTCCTGTAATTATGAATATCAGAACAGACAAAAATCCCAAATTTCCAGAATATGCAAAAGTCCCTGATCTGTCAATAATTATATGGGAAAGTCAGAAGGGAAGAGTTTTTTCCGCATTGTATTTCCGGAAAAAAAGGTAAAAAAAGGATTATTCTTCAACAACTTTCCGTATTCCCTGAAAAAAAGGACTGCTGAAGGCGGTTTTACAGATCAGATCCATGCCGAAGCTGTTTTTTTCCGTATGGGTGGAAATCAGCAGATACTCAATATCCCGGACGGCTTCTCCGGATTTGTCTTTTCCGCCCTGCTGCATGTTAAACTGCTGCATGAGAAAAGAGAAATTGTTTGCGGCTCTGTAAATCTCCGGGATATTAGCATAAAAAATACCCTTGTCGCCCTGCAGATGCCGGACAAGTTCCTTGTCTTTTGTTTCAGACAGAAAACCGCCGGCAATATCCCCGCGCAGGGCCATATCAAAAATCGGGTATCCCAGGGCCAGTATCAGGTTTTCATCTTTTACACCCGCATACACCTGTATTATCCCCAGAAAAGTCATGACATAGGCATCGGTTTCTTCTGTTTTGTCTTTGCGGATCATGATCTGCTGTTCGGGTGTCAGGGACTGGTACATTTTTTCCAGAACCTCCTGCATTTTTTCCCCGTCTTTGAGGCTGAGGGTGGCCAGCAGGTTGTAATTGCTCATATTGATGCTTCTGCCGTCATAAATTCCCATATTCAGGTTGCCTTCGATATTGGAAAAAATCTCTTTTTCCGCATCCGTGTTGTAAGTCCCGCGGAAATCCGCAAGTCTGTTCTCCCAGGCGGATTTTTCCGCGGCGGACATGGCCGATTTGATAATGCGGTAGTATTCCGCAAAATCCACGGCTGTTGAAATGAGGACAGCTGCGTTTTTGGGGATTCCCAGCACAGTTTTTTTGTTGAAACGGGCATTTTCGGAAATTTTCAGAAAATCGGAACCCTCCCGCACCTGCAGCAGTCCTTTGACGTGCAGATCGCTCTGCTCGGCATCCAGAGTGATTCCGCAGCCTTCATAATCTTTGAGATATTCCAGGTTTGCAGCAAATCCGGGGGGATTTCCGCTCTTTTTTTCCGAAAGCATTTTCAGGGTTTCATAATTATTGCGGATAATCTTTCCGAAATCCGCATAGAGAAAGAAATTTTTCCCCGCATCCATCCGGCTGACAATATCCCGGTAATGCCCCGCATTTTTCAGGCTGCTTTCACTTTGAAGGACAGAGCGGATAAAATCTCTGACCTCTGACTGCTCATTAAAGGCAATGAGCAGATGCCCTTTTTTTTCAATCATGGCGCCCCGGAACGCTTTGCCGGGGGATTGAAAACAGAGCAGTCCGTCTTCGGAAGTAAAGACGGTTTCGGGATTCTCATTTTTCAGGTAATGCTGCACCGCATCCAGGGCTTTTTTCCCGTCTGTCACCGGCAGGAGAAGCAGCAGATCCATGAGGGGATCCCCACCATGTCCCGGCCATTGGAAATTATCTGCCGATATGCTGATCTCACGGGCCGTATCAAATCCCCTTTTACGAAGTTCATCGGGCAGCAGAGGGTGAAAACCCCATTTTTCTTTCAGTTCGGCAATTTTTTTCACGGGTCTGCCCATAATGCTGTTTTCTGTTACGGAAAAAAGGCTGCAGATTTTTTCAGCAGAAGGGAGTCTGAGCATAAACTCTGTGGATTCCGGCAGGATTTCAGCAGCAGATTTTTCCTTTGCACCGTCCGTATTCTTACTGCTGCATCCGGCAGTATAGCCCCCGGCAAGGGAAAGGAAAAGAAAGAATATGACAGGAAAACTTTTTTTCATAAAACCTCCTTTATGTTGCATTTGTCCGGATTTTTTCCGCAAATGCTTTGTATGTTTCTGTTTCCAACTCTGTTTTCAGTTTGTGCATCACTTCTGCCAGACTTCCTTCCGGCATATCATTTACAGAAAAACACAGACCGGTGAAAACTTTGTTCATTCCGATGCGGGCAGCAGTCATATTCTCCCTCCGCCTGATGCTGAAAAGTTGATGATCATTGTCTGGCAGCAGACTATTGCACGGGCAATCCAGTTTTTTGATAATCCGATCCCGATAATACCGCAGATATGCAATGCCCTGTGTCTTTGCAGAGAATCGGGGACGGCGGATTTATAACTGTTTTTTAAATATAAAAACTGAATCTGTCCTATGCTGTTACTCTGTAATGTAGCATAGTCTTTGAGAAAGGAGTGCGAAAATTATTTTTCGCCCGCGCTCCGAAGGAGCCCGGGCAAAAGATCGCTCCGCCCGGCTTTCGCACGCCGGGTTTCTCTGAATAAAATACTGAATATAATCAGCATGAAATAATTTTCTCAAAGGGTATGTTACATTACACACTTACTGCAAACACACAATTCCAAATGTCAATAAACACTATATATCATATTTATTGTTATTTCAAACAGGGAATGATCTGTACGGAAAACAGTTATGATTTTTGCGGATAACAGGCATTATCGGGAATAAGGTCCGTACAGACTCAATGCCCTTTCCCTAAGCAAAAATTCTCCTCCCTTTTGGACAGTGCAGCATCCGCACTCTGACTGCATTTGAATTCAATGATAAAGATTTTATCCGGAAAGGTTATCAGCAGATCAATTCTGCCCTCACAGCTCATCACCCCGCTCCGGGCATTGATGCCGGATGCGCTGACCATGAGATAAAAAAAGTGTACAAATATGCCTCATCCCTTTTGGTTTCAAGAAGATAGGGAATGGCTCCGAAAATTGCTTTGACGGTTTCGCAAAAAGATTTGTAATCCTTCTGCGTATAGTTGCTTGAAAATCGGAGAACCGCCCATTCTTCCTGAATTTCTCAAAGTCTGGGGAGAAATTGCTGTGGAAGAGCACAATTTCCTGAAAGTGCAGCAGAGTTGACGATTTCATAAATATGCCGGGTTTTGTCCACATACAGAAAATTCCCGGCTCTCATCTGTTCAAAACTCTGTACGCCTATTGCTCTGTCAACTTTGATTTTACGAGTTGAAGTGTACAGAAAAACCGGATTTTTTGAAAAAATCCGGTTTTTGCAACTCACAAAATCAAGATTGACAGAGTACTATAGTGCATAGC
>JAABRU010000307.1 GCA_011390755.1 Desulfobacteraceae bacterium
GACGCTCTTCCGATCTGCATAAAACAGGCAAAGTTCCGGTTACCGGACATTCAGTCGGTTTATCTGAAAAAACCGCTCATTTTAGGTTAATATCTATTTTTTGGGCTTTTTACCGGTTCATCATTTTTTTGTTTTCACCAGTTCCGCACCGCTGAGTACATCGGATTTCGGGGGGATTCCCAATTCTTTCATAACGGTCACATTGATTATCCGTTTTCCCAGTCGGTTCTGCGTAATGGGTATTTCTGAAAGCGGGGTTCCGTTCATGGCTTTCTGCAGCATTTTTGCAGCAGTTCCGCCGTGTTCCTGTCCTTTCTGTACCACTGCGCATAATATACCGTATTCCAGAAGATGGGGGCTGGTGCTGATGGTCGGTTTCCCGAATACTTTCACCAAAACCGGTATAATTTCCTCCTGTGCCATGGGTCTGCCCCCCTCATCCGGTATCCCCCGCAGAGCAGTCAGAAGAAGCAGATCGCATTTGTCTTTCAGTTTTTCTGTTATTTCCACGGCTTCCTTCATTGTTGCAGGCAGTGCGACATCCAGTGATTTTGCAATGTATTTTCCGGATTCTTTTTTCACCTGGGCAGCAATGGCTTCCCCGGTGGGACTGCTTTTGGCAATATAACCGACAGTACTGATGGAGGGAATGATCTGTTTGGCAAAAGCAATGGACTGGTCAATATGGTAACGTTCCAAAATACCCGAAACATTGGCAGCAGGATAACCGTATTTTTCCGGTTCCGCATTTACGGCACAGAACATCACGGGTGTTTTGACCCTGCCTTTCAGATATGGAACCGCAAACATGGACTGGGCATTGTCGTCGGCCGTAATCACCCCGTCCGGCTGAAATTCCTGATACAGGGCCCTGGCCTCCTCTGCTTTTTTGGGGCCGCCTGCCGGATCGGTTTTTGTGTTCATGTAAAAATAGCGGATTTCACATGAATATCCCAAAACAGAATCAATCCCCTCTTTGATTTCTTTGCACCAGGGGAAATCTTCTTCATAACTCATAACCACCAGAACTTTGTATTCGGCAGCATGAGACAGGGCAGGAAGTAAAGTCCAAAAAAAACATATCAAAACAAGAGGTATTATCCATCCTTTTTTTCTGTGCATCATTTTTTCCTCCTTTCAGATGAGTTTTCGTAAGTTATACATATTTGATGGTTTTGTAAAAAGTCAGAACCGAACATTCTGACCACAGTATACTGCTGTAAAATGCTGATACAGCCGCATTATAATGTGGCAGATTTTTTTCTGACCGACTTTTTACGGGTTCATCATATTTCTAATGTATAGCATTTTCCAAAAAGCTTTTCAAACCTGTTTGCCTGTTTTATTTAAAATCAGTAGATCGAAAAGTTTCATTCCTTTTTTTTCTGCTTTCTTTTTTCACGGAAAAAATGCTGCATCATTTCCCGGCATTCTTTTTCCAGCACGCCCCCGTTGATTTCCGGGCAGTGATTCAGACGGCCGTCCCCTGAAAAATCATATAAAGAACCGGCCGCTCCCCATTTGGCATCCCGCGCGCCGAAAACAATGCGGGATACGCGCGCATGAATTATCGCTCCCATGCACATGATGCAGGGTTCCACAGTTACATAGAGACGGGTATGCAGCAGCCGGTAGTTCCGGATTTTTTGCGCTGCTTTCCGCAGTGCCAGTATTTCGGCATGGGCTGTGGGATCACATTGACGGAGGGGGCTGTTATTGGATACGGCCAGAATACCGCCCTTTTCATCTGTCAGCACCGCACCGATGGGAACTTCGTCGGCTGCTGCTGCTTTCCGGGCCTCTGTCAGGGCAATCTGCATGAAATCATGATCCGAAAGAATCCCATTGTGCATAATCAAATCCGTAAACCTGAATTATTCATAAGCACAGTTTTTGCTGTAAATTCAGTAAGCGTCAAAAAACAGAGTTTTTTTGCCATTTTTTTGAATCCATTTATTTGTTAATGAGATACTGTGTTATTGGTAAAATTTGTGATTAATGCAGGTCAATGTCATTGACGTAAGCAGAATATTCCCCTCCCCCTGCCCCTCCCTCAGGGAGGGGAGTCTTACGTCAATGACATTGTAATGCAGGTTAAAAAAGTAATACAGAGTGTAAAGAAAATAGTTTTGGAGTTTTCTGCAGGTTGGGTGAGGAACGAACCCCAATAAATTCAAAGCGTTGGGGGAGCACTGCGTTCCCCCCTGCCCAGATCCTAAATATTATCTGAAAACCGATAACAACAGCTCGGTAAAAAATTCGGACTGAATAGTTTCAGCAGGTTGTAAAACGCAAACAAAATATTCAGATTTAATGATTTCAGACAGTTATGTTTTTATGCTCTGTAAATCAGAGAAAATTACCGAACCATTGCTATAAGGCACTCAGCAAAAAAATTCCACCAGGCACCCATAATATGCTATGATCAGTCAAAAATCATTAGAAAGGGAATATGACATGAGTGATCAGTTGACCGGAATACAGAATTTGGCAGAAATTCCGTTGGATGTAAAGGATTTTTTAATTAAAACCTGTTCAGTGCCTATTGGACTGTCAGATATATTTCTGTACACTCAGAAAAGCTGCGGAGGAGTGCCAAACTTTCAGTTCGGCACTCCTTTGGTACATTTTTTTCAGGAAATAAGCTAAAAATAAAATCCGCTTTAGATTCAGATGAGTATCTTACGGGAATCAGGATTACAGACGAGGAACTGAACTTGCGCAGCTATTTTGCGGTTTAATCATTTTAACTACCTGAAACAATAATATTAGGACTTACGCAGTTGAATTTTAACTGTTTGAATTTATTATGTGCCTTAAAAATTGACAGTCAATAAAAACAGCAGATTATATTTCAACTGCGTAAGTCCTAAATATATTATGTCTATATTTGATGGTTTCGTAAAAAGTCAAAACCTAAAATTTTCAGCGCAACATGTTGTGTATAATTGCTCCGGTAATCGCTATATAATGTAGCAAAATTTTTATCGAAGGACTTTTTACGGGTTCATCATATTTATCCAAATGATTAATTTTGGATATGTTGTAATTTCAATATGTTAAAGATTTATAAATTTGGAAACTTTTAAAGATTCAACAGCATGATAATATTGTGTTTTTTGTTCAATCATAAGATTTTGCCTGCACAAGTTCAGGAGGAAATGAAAGAAGTGAATATTGAAAGAAAAGAATTTCATGAAGAATGGAACTATTCGGTTTTAAAAGCATAAACCTATGATTGATGAATATGTAAAAAGTCCGAAATCCGGGTATTTCAGCAGTTTAACATGCTGATTTTACTAAAGCTGAATTCTGGAAAAATGACTTTTTACCGGTTCATCATGATTAATTTATTTACAATTGCTAAGCACTCAAAAACGACACCCTGATGCCATTTTGGAAACCTGGCATCTGTAATTTCAATAAGTTGAAGCTGATAAAATATAAAACTGCCATTTTTTGCTGAACAAAAGTATTCACTTTATCCACTTTAATTTATTTGATTTTACCTGAATAAACATCAGGAAGGTGTCATTTTTGAGTAAGTAATAAGCAGCAGCGACAATATTGATGAAATCACCCGCAGCATCGCTTATGAAGACAGCGTCACTTTCGCCGTCTTTTCAAAAAATATACAAGCCTTTCCCCGCGTGAATACCGGGATAAATTCGGTTTTTTAAAAACACAAAAAAATCAGAGGATTTCCCATAGACAAAAGTCGTCGGAAGAATGAGGGAACTCTGCGAAAAAACAGTAAGGAGATGCCATGTTACTGGTTGCGGATAATTTACAGATTACAAACCCCCTGATTGATGCGGCCCTCAGAGATCTGAATCCGGATCCCATTCATGAGATGGTGAAAAAATGCGTGGAAGCCGGAGCCGATGCCATAGATATTAATTCCGGGCCTTTGTTCCGTGAACCGGAAAAAAAAATGAAGTTTCTGACAGAGACCGTGCAGGAAATCACCGAGCTGCCCCTGCTGCTGGATACCACCAATCCCGCAGCTTTGGAAGCCGGTCTTTCAATCAGCCGGAACCGGACAATTATCAACGGTTTTTCACTGGAAGCGGTAAAACTGGAAAAAATTCTGCCCCTGGCAAAAAAATATGACTGCGAAATTATCGGATATCTGCTGTATCCCAACAGTCATGTGCCGCAAAATGAAAGTGAAAGACTGAATATTGCCCTGGAAGTGTACGGAGAATTTCAGAAAACCGGACTGGACAATGAAAAACTGATTATTGATCCCGTCATTGCACCGGTGATCTGGGAAAACGGAAATATACAGGATACGGAAATCCTTTCCGTGCTGCGCAATCTGCCGGATCTGCTGGGCTTTTCTGTCAAAACCATCGCCGGTATTTCCAACCTGACCAGCGGCCGGGGGCCGGGAGAACGGAAACTGCTGCTGGAAAGATGCTATCTTCCCATGCTCGCGGCAGCGGGGCTGCATATGGCCCTGCTCAATGTCTTTCATACAGAAAGTATGCAGACGGCCAAAGCCTGCAATGCCCTGGTGAATCCCAAAATATTTACATGGGAGTGGGAATAAACCATTGTATGCGCAATTTACATTCATATTACTATGTGCGACACAATGGCATTAAGTTAAGCCAAAAATTCCCCTTCCCCGGCGGGAGTGGAAGATAACAGCCTGTAATTATTAGATGTTTTCACCATCCCCTGCCCCTCCCTCAGGGGAGGGGAGTCTTAACTTAGTGGCATTGATGTGCGACATCAGAGAATGTAAGATGTTCGGGAATTAACTGTCTGGAATTATTGAGTCAGTATCCCGCCTTTCATTACATTCTCCGGTGTCCACTATAATAGAAAATCGCCCAACTGTCTGATTTTCAGTCACCGTCTCAACAGGTGCAATGGCCCGGTAATTTTTTCCGACTTACAGGGCATAAAAACATAACTGCCTGAAATTATTTAATCGGATCTTCCGTATTCATTTTATAGCCTGCTGAAATTATTCAGACCGAATTTTTTACCAAACAGCTGAACAGACGGCAGTCCGGGTTAAAAAATTCTCCGTGTGCTATCGCTCCTCCCTTATGCTTTTTGCTGTTTCCAATATCTTTTCCATAATCTTCCCCATGTCCGCACTGCACAGTTCCCGGTTTTTCACCAATACCTTTCCTGCCACCAGCACATCCCGCACATCACTGCCCTCAGCTGAATAAACCAGGTGGGATACCGGATCATAAAGAGGTTGCAGGTGCGGCTGTTCGGTATCCGCGATAATGATATCCGCGGCCTTCCCCACTTCCAGGGACCCGATCCTGTCTCCCAGCCCCACAGACCGGGCACCTTCAAGTGTGGCCATCTGCAGCACAGTCCGGGCATTCATGACCGTGGGATCGCCTGTGCTGACCTTGTGCAGTTTGGCGGCCATATCCATTTCCTGAAATAAATCCAGATTGTTATTACTGGCGCATCCGTCTGTTCCCAGGCCCACCCGGATACCGGCTTTCAGGAAATCCGGAACCGGGGCAATGCCGGATGCCAGTTTCATATTGCTTTCGGGATTATGGGACACAGCAGCCCCGCTTTCCGCAATGATGTCTATATCCTCTGCATCCGTCCACACGCAGTGAACCAGCAAAGTATTTTCATCCGGTATGCCCAGACTGTGCAGATACGCGATGGGACTCATTCCCTTTTCCCGGATCATCTGCTCCCTCTCCCACTTTGTTTCCGCAGCATGTATCTGAAAAAGCACATTCATTTCATCTGCGGTTTTTTTGGCTTTTTGCAGGGTATCGGCCGAGCAGGTATAAGGGGAGTGGCAGAAAAGCGAAGGTTGTATCAGCGGAGATATATTCTGCCATTTTTGTATAAATTCCTTTGCATGTTTTACATTTTCTTCCGGGCGGGGAACACTGGGAGTGGGGAAA
>JAABRU010000124.1 GCA_011390755.1 Desulfobacteraceae bacterium
GCAAAAATTGTATTTTTGCATGAATGCCCGGCAGAAAACGCTCCGTTTTACCCATGTTCAGCGGTGCAAAAATACAATTTCTGCACTCCTCCGGAAAGTTTTCGATCTACTGATAATGTCTATTACCTAACACCCGCTGCTCTGCTCACTGATATCCCGGCAGAAAGAGGCCGCGCGCAGGGCCTTCCCCTGCTCATTGCGGTATATGCGGCCTTTTTCCAGAATCCTCCTTGTCCTTCCACCCGGCAGCAGCACCCGGTATTCCAGATTGAAATTCTCCTCTTCTTTCAGGGCAAGGGAAATGGCCGCCCGGATGTCTTCCCGGTCTTCGGGATGAATCATGTTCAGAAAATCCCTGTAAGTTCCTGTGCGTTTTCCCCCTGCATTTTCAAAAAGCGGGTGGTTTTTCCCTTCCCATATGATTTCGTCCTTTGCCATGTCCCAGGCCGAAGTCCCCACACCGGGGAATTCCAAAGAAAGACTGAGCCGGTCGTTGCTTTCCCGCAGTACCTGATCTTTTTCTTTCAGCAGACTGATATCCGCGAAGGTGAGAACCACTCCGTCTATCACATTTTCGACTGTCCGGTAAGGACTGATCCGCAGATGATAGCATTTCCCTTCGCTGTCCTGTATTTCCTTTTCCTGCCGTTCCAGAGTGTGCAGCACTTCCAGGGCATCTTTGCGCAGGTTTTCAAAGGGAATATTGGTTGTGATATGGGCAACGGGCCGGCCGATATCCGTGCCGATCAGGTTGAAGATGCGGGTCATGGCAGGTGTGAATCTTTTTATACAGAGAGCGGTATCCAAAAAAATGGTCCCGATATCCGTGCTGGCCAGCAGGTTGCTGATATCACTGTTGACAACCGACAGTTCTTCCACTTTTTTCTGCAGTTCGGCATTCACAGTTATCAGTTCCTCGTTGGTGGACTGCAGTTCCTCTTTGGATGTTTCCAGTTCCTCGTTGGCGGACTGCAGCTCTTCGTTTACCGACTGCAGTTCCTCGTTGCCGGAGCGGAGTTCCTCGTTGGAGGTTTCCAGCTCTTCCACATTACTCTGAAGATATTCCCGCGCAGATTGCAGTTCATATTCCAGGTTTGCGATCACCGGGTCTTTTCCCTTATCCCCTCCCTCTTCTTTTTCCTCTTTCCCTTCATGAAGAAGCGGCGGACTGATATCATTGAAAAGAACCAGCCAGAACAGGGAAGAGGAATCTTTCCCCTCCATCGGAGAGACCTGCAGATCAACAGTACGGAATCCGCCGTTATATTTCAACCGTATGCCTTTGCAGTGGGCGGTTTTTTTTTGTGCAAAGGCGGTTTGGATGCAGGCAAGCAGTTTATATTTCAGTCCCTCGCGGGCCATATTTGCAATATTGAAATCAGGTTTGCCCGAAGGAGGCATAAGGCAGAAATCGGTTTTTCCCATAAAATGATGAATCCGGCACTGTTCGTCAATGAGAACACCGGAGGGCGTATAATGGTTCAGGATATACTGTTCGGCCAGCTGCTGTGCATCAGCGGGGTCCGGAGATTTTTTTCCGGTTCCGGAAGTGCGGACCGGAAACTGACCCATGTAAAGGGGAGCCGCATCCCCGGCCCGGTCGGAAGCAGATTCTTTGCGGCGGTATATTTTCCATTTCGCATCCGCAGGTGCGAAAAGGTCAGTGAATTCCCCGATGCTTTCGGAAGTGCCCAGGAAGAGAATACCGCCCGGATTCATTGTGTAATGCAGCAGGGGAAAAATCTTTTTCTGCAGGTGGCTGTCAAGATATATCAGCAGATTCCGGCAGCACAGAAGATCAATTCTCGAATAGGGCGGGTCCTGGATGAGGTTCTGAACCGCAAAAATGATCATTTCCCGTATCTGCTTTTTTATGCGGTACCACCCTCCCTCTTTCATAAAAAAGCGCCGCAGCCGCTCCGGGGATACACGGGCGGCAATGCTGTCGGGATACACGGCCTTCCGGGCCTGTTCAATGGCCTTTCCGTCAATGTCGCTGGCGAAAATCTGAAAACGGAACTGTCTGTTCATTTTCTCCATGACCTCCACCGCAAGCATGGTGACGGAATAGACTTCTTCGCCGGATGCGCAGCCGCTCACCCATATCCGTATCAATGAATTGTCCGGATGCCGGGCGAACATCTCCCACAACTGTTTTTCCAAAATCTCAAAGGCTTCGGGATCTCTGAAAAAATCAGTGACACCGATGAGCATATCCTGGAAAAGCGTCCGGGTTTCCTGCGGGTGTTCCATCAGATAACGGTAATAGTCAGAAATATTTTCCAACTGGTGGACGGCCATGCGCCGTTCCACCCTGCGGCGGACGGTATTTTTTTTATAATGCGTAAAATCGTGTCCGGTCACGGTTCTGATCCGTGCAAGAATTTTCTGAATATGGTTTCCGAATATTTTGTCAGGTGCTTCGGTTCCCTCCGTTTTTTCCACATAGGGATGTTTTACATAGCGGATCAGTTGGTCGGGCATTTTATCCACCGGCAGAATAAAATCCGCACAGCCGCTGGCAATGGCGCTTCTGGGCATACCGTCATAACGGGCGTCTTCCGGTTCCTGCACCATGACGATACCGCCCTTTTCCTTGATATTCCGGATGCCCAGAGTACCGTCCGAAGCCGTACCGGAAAGGACAATCCCAATGGCTTTTTTTCCCAGATCCTCGGCCAGGGAGCGGAAAAAGGCATCAATGGGCAGCCAGATATTTCCGTCCCTGATTTTTTCTGTCAGGTGGAGGGCACCGTGAAAAAGAGCGACCTGATATTCCGGCGGATTCAGATAGATACAGCCGGATTCGGTTTCCATGCCGTCTTCTATCACATGCACTTTCATGCCTGTATATTTTCCCAAAAGGGAAGGCATGAGGCTTTTGTGATTCGGACTTAAATGCTGAATGACCACAAAGGCCATGTTCGTATGGGGCGGGACATGGGAAAAGAATTTTTCCAGGGCCTCCAGCCCCCCGGCAGATGTACCGATACCGATAATGGGAAATGCTTTTTTTTCCGGGGAAAGGGCATCTTTCCCCTGTTCTTTCTGTTTTTTCTCTTCGGGCATAATGAGTTCTCCGGTTTTTCAGGGATAAGCAGGAACCTGATAATATTTGCAGACATCCTTGCAGCAAAACCGTTCTGCAAAGATGAAGGTTACTCTATCCCTGCATATCTGTCAATTGCCCGGAAAGACCGAATGCTCTGTCAACTTTGAAATTATGGGGTAAAAAAGCGGATTTTTTAAAAAAATCCGTTTTTGGGTCTTGTTCCCGCGCTCTGCTCATTGAGTCTGACGAAATGTGCGCGGAAATGCCTGGGGGACACTCCGCGTCCCCCGACTGTCTTTCCGGTCAGAAAAAAATTAAGTCCGCCCCCCGAAAATTGCATATTTTACCCAGCGGATGCCCAGTTTCAGCAGGGCAGTATCATCGCTTTCCGCTGCCTGCAGTTCGTCCGGGCCGGCATTCAGTTTTTCCGAAAGACGGTGCTGAAATATCTGGTGCCTGAAGTTATCCGTATCATAGAGGGCCGTATGAAAAATATGCCTTTCCCTAAAATCCAGGGGGGCCGGATGCAGGCTGCTTTTCAAAGCAATAATTTCCACCATCAGATCATTCATTTCATTGCAGGCAGCGATTCCCTCCTGTTCAACCCATTCCCGGACTGTCTGTCTGTGATTTTCCATGTGTCCTTTGCAGTGTTTTCCCTGCAGAAGCAGTACATACTGCTCTGATATCCGTCCGGTTTCCCTGGAATAGGATACCGTGCGGGCCAGGGGATAGGTCCGGCAGGAGGAAGGACGGTTTTCATACACCCGGCAACCCTCCGGTCCGACAAAGGGGCATTTCATATCCTCATCGGGGGCAGGGCGTAAAATGACAACCGGCAGTCCGGTTTCCGGGCCGGTATGCTGTGTGCAGTATTTTTCCAGAAATTCGGCAGACCCCAGTTTCAGATGATTTTTCAGACAGAGAATGTCGTATGGTGTCAGAAAATGACTGATATCCCGGCAGCATTCATTAAAACAGGATGCGGACGGTGTACAGGAAAACATGAAACTGTCATCGGCTGAAAGCAGGATCATATCGTATTTTTCTTCCGGGTTATTTCCCATTCATCAATCTCCATCGTTGTTACAGATTCAATATTGGTGGGTCAAATCAGTTGATTTTTTTCTGCATGGGTGTACTGTATAGGCCCCGGAGCCGATCATGACGGGCCTGTGCAGTACACCCATGCAGTCAGATATTAATGCATCCGTCTTTTTGAGCCACTACCCAGTATTTTATTCAGAGAAATCCGGAGTGCGAAAGTTAAGCGGAGCGGTCTTTGGTCCGCGCTCCTGCGGAGCGCGGGACAAAAATAATTTTCGCACTCCTTTCTCAAAGACTATGTTACCATGAGTTACGCAGTTGAATTTTAACTGTTTGAATTTATTATATGACTTAAAAACTGACAGTAAAAACAGCAGATTATATTTCAACTGCGTAAGCCCTGCTTACATTACAGAATGAGTACGAAATAAGCAGACCATTTGAAAATCGGATTCAGCGCTCTTCAGGGAAACAGAAAAATAAAATACTCAACTTATTTGGAAAACCGTTATCCTCAAACAGAAAGTTCCCCTTCCACCGGGAGACGGGAACTTTCTGCTTAAGACCAATGAAATAATTCGGGAAAATCCGGCCAAAATTCCGTTTCACTTCAGATGCGAGAAAAATATTTTCCCCATGAAAGCCGCAAATGGGGCAGGGATGGAATCAGTAATTTCTGTAATACATTACAGTCGCTCCGAAACGGCGGGAACCGTCCTTTTCTGTTTCCCTGCATGACAGGACTTTGGCAAGAGAGGCCGTGCGCAGTCCCTCATACCTTTTCTGTTCGGAAAACCATCTCCTGATATCCTGCAGTTCATAGAAAATCAGTCCGTTTTCTGCAACAGGCGTATCTGATTCAAAATACAGGCCATCCTCATGATAGGAAAGAATCCGCGCGGAAAAGGTATGCTCTTTCAGCACATACCTGCATCGGATCGCCACATCGCATTCCGGACTGCCGTTTTTATCCGCTAAACCGTCCGGAACGGTATTCGGATCATTTTCATATTTCATTGCTTTTTTCCTTCACCCCCGGAGATCAGCAGAATGAGGCCCCCGAAAATTCTGCGGCTTCCGGTTCCGAAAAGGTTTTCTTCTTTTTGGCGGAAGACACATTGCTTTTGACAGGCGGTTCGGAAGATTTTCCGGAAATTCCCTTTTTTTTAAAAAAATACGGGAAGGGATGGATTTCATCAAACAATACGCATTCATGAGGGATGTATAGATATATGCAGATGAACTGATACCGAAATTTTAGCTTAATACCAATCCCACTTGAAAATCTACCATCGGTTCTGCCGTTATTGAAAGTTTTTTGGGCTTTTTATGGCAGTTTATTTGTTGGGATTGGTATAACAACCTGAATTTGAGAATTTCAAAACCCATGATGAATAACCCAAGTTGCCACCTGTCGGGGCAGCAAACAAAAATCAGGCAGTTGCAGGATACTCAAAAGTTACCGGAACGAAAAATCAGCAGGTTACGTTTATAGGTAGCAACTCAATGTCATTGACGTAAGACTCCCCTCCCCTGACCCCTCCCACCGGGGGAGGGGAATACTCTGCTTACGTCAATGACATTGGGTAGCAACTTGAGTTGATGAATATCAGTTCACCTGCAAAGGACTATAAGAGCCCATCCGAAAACCTGGTGATTTCCGGCAGATTATTCATGTTTTCCGACTTTCCGGCCATGCCCCTGTGAAAGTCCTGTACGGTTCTGCCTCTGTCCCTGACAATTTCTTCAGACAGGGATTATATTGTATTATATTCTTTTAAAAAATCAATACGGTAAGAATACATAGGAACTACTTAGAAAAATCAGGTAGTGCTCTGTCAACATTACAATGACGGATGATCTGATTCCTGTAGGGGGCGTACTGCATACGCCCCGCCCCCTCATGACGGGTATATGCAATACGCCCTTACAGGAGTAATAACCCGTCAGTTAAACCTTGACGGAACACTAATTCATGATGAATCGGTAAAAAGTCCAAATTTCAAAAAACGCTATCAATAAAATCAGAGCGTTAATATCTGTCAAAACCTGATTATCGGACTTTTTACGAGACCATCAATTCATCACTCATCACAAAAAAACCCGGAGTGCGAAAGTTAAGCGGAGCGGTCTTTCGCCCCCGCGCTCCTTCGGAGCGTGGGCGAAAAATAATTTTCGCACTCCTGACAGAGCAGCACAGGGCGGATTCCGGATATGCGGGAAACCTTATTTTCGGGAGGTGAAATCAGTGAGAGGACATGAGGTAGGCTCTGAGATTGTCATTTTTATCCAGGCTGATTTTTTTCCGGATACTGTTTCTGTGTGTTTCAACGGTTCTGACGGAAATGCAGAACAGGTCTGCAATTTCTTTTGATGTCCTGCCCTGCCTGACCAGGTTGCATATTTCAATTTCTCTGGGTGTGAATCCGAAATATTCAGGGGAAAATCCGTTGATAAAGGGCATGACAGCATCACGCAGATTGCATTCAATGATATCCAGGCATATTTTCTGTTTTTTACCCGGACAGTCGCATTTCAGTTTTTCCAGCCAGGGCATAACCAGTTTATTTATATTGAACAGCATCTTTTTTTCCAGTTCGGCCCTATCCGCATTTCTTTGCTCCAGCAGCACCTTTAAGGCCGTGTTGCTGTCTTCCAGTTTCTGTTTTTCTGCTTTCAGTTCTTTTTCACTTTTCCGGAGGATCTTTTCCGTTTTTCTGTGATGTTCAATCTCCCGCTCCAGTTTCTGCATCAGATTCGCTTTTTCTTTACGCAGTGCCTGCCTTTCCAGAGCTTTTTCCACTGTCAGATGAAAATGCCGGAGTTCTCTCAGGGGTTTTGTGCAGAAGTCGTAGGCACTGAAATCCCGCAAAGCCCTGACTGCGGTATCAACAGAGGGATAACCGGTGATAACAACTATTTCTGTCTCATCACTGACAGCACGGATTTCTTTCATGACTTCCAGACCGTCCGGCGGGGGCATACGGAGATCCGTGACAAGCAGATCAAAAAATTCGGACCGGATGAGACAGATGGCTTCTTCTCCTCCGTATGCCACCGTCACCATATACCCTTTCTTTTCCAATGAAAATCTGAGAATATCCGCTATATCTTTCTCATCATCCACAAGCAGTATTTTTTTATTCATCGGATTTCTTTCCATAAGTCTGTATTCTCCGGTATTATTCATCAGGCATTATCGTAAAACCTTATTTCCGGCAATACTGTAATGTAAATAGTCTTTGAGAAAGGAGTGCGAAAATTATTTTTCGCCCGGGCTCCGAAGGAGCGTGGGCGAAAGACCGCTCCGCCCAACTTTCGCACTCCGGGTTTCTTTGGCGAAAGACCGCTCCGCCCAACTTTCGCACTCCGGGTTTCTTTGGCGAAAGACCGCTCCGCCCAACTTTCGCACTCCGGGTTTCTTTGGCGAAAGACCGCTCCGCCCAACTTTCGCACTCCGGGTTTCTTTGGCGAAAGACCGCTCCGCCCAACTTTCGCACTCCGGGTTTCTTTGAATAAAATACTGAATATAATCAGCATGAAACAGTTCTTCTCAAAAGGGCATGTTATATTACACGATAATGTCTAATGAAAAAAATACGGGGGGTCTGCCGCGGCTTTCCGTAAATCCCTGTTCTTTACAGGCAACCTGATTGTAAAAAGGTTTCCGGCCGGCCCGCTTTCACTCAGTTCTATGTTTCCCCCGTGGTTTCTGATGATTCCGTAAGCAATGGAAAGTCCCATGCCGGTTCCGCTTCCTACCGCTTTTGTCGTAAAGAAAGGATTGAATATTTTTTCCCTGATTTCTTCGGGAATACCGCTCCCGTTATCCCGGACAGTCACTTCTATGCAATCCCTGATACCGGTATCCCTGCACACCGGGCCGTATCCTGTTCCGATTTCCAGAAGTCCTTTGAACAGTGAATCTGTATTCATCCGGCTCTGTAAGGCATCCCTTGCATTAAGGATCAGATTCAGTAAAACCTGTTCCAACTGAACCGCATCACCGAAAACAGGGGGAATATCCGGGCAGAGAGACTGTTTCAGCTGTATGCCGCCTGCCTGCAGCTGCTGCCCCATCATCAGGAATGTTTTTTCAATAATTCTGTTAATATCCGCCGATTGAAAATCAGCGGGGGACTGGCGGGAAAAGGCAAGCATATTTTCAATAATATCCATCATCCGTGTGCTGTGCTTTTCGCCTGATTCCAGCATCCGGATCAGTTCCTCCCTTTCTGCGGTGTTTTCCCGCAGACTTTCCAGACCCATCTGTGTATTGACCCGGATCACCGTAAGGGGCTGGTTCAGCTCATGGGCCAGTCCGGCTGCCATTTCCCCCAGGGCTGCCATTTTGGAAGTCTGTGCCAGCTGGCTTTGCAGATTTTTCATTTCCTCGCGCGTCCGGTGCATTTCCTCTTCCATTTTTATCTCTTCCGTAACATCCGTGACGATCAGGCAGATGTTTTCAGTGATTCCCTCCTTTTCCGGGGCGGATACGATCCGGGCATAAAAGACGGAACCGTCCTTTTTCCTCATCTTCAGTTCACAGGTCTGATGCTTCCGCTTTTCAGAAATATCAAGGTGATGCAGATACCAGATATCCTGGGAATCCGGAAAAACGAAGCGGGAAAAGGGGATTCCGGTCAGTGACTGTCTTTCAGCCCCCAGCAGGGATGCACCTGCAAGATTCAATTGAATAATCAAGCCTTTATTGCTAATAGTAAAATAACCTGCCGGTGCAAAATCATATAAACCCGTATAGTGCTTCCGGGAAATCTCAAGTTCCACCTGTGTATTCCGGATCTCCTCATTCTGCATTTCCAGTTCAATCTGATGTACCTGCAGTTCATGCACAAGATGTGCAATTTTTTCCATGGTCATTTCCGGCAGCAGTCCCGCTGCGGATTGTTTAAGCAAAGATATTTCCGCTTTATTCCGTAATTCAGAATAATAACTGTCATCAGTCCGACTGTCTTTCATCACCGGTTCCTTTCTTTTTGAAGAGTAATCAGTAATCAGCCGGTTCCCGGAAATGAATTTCCGGGCTGGAATGTGTCGTCCCTACGGGACTTTTATATTTTTTTATCCCGAACCCGGCATTAAAATGCCGGGCTATTATCTTCCGTCCCTGTGGGACTTTGGTCTCGTTCCCACGCTCCGCGCGGGAACGTCTGGGGGACGCTCCGCGTCCTGTGAATTGCCGGGCTATTATCTTCCGTCCTACGGTACTTTTTATTTTTCCCGTGTCTCTAATCCAACATTGAGCATTCAGCATTCAGCATTCATAATTCATCAGAAAGCCGGAATTTTGCAATAATCTCCCGCAACTGCTCCGACTGTCCGCTCAGTTCCTGGGCTGCGGATGCGGTCTGTTCCGCGTTGGCCGTGTTCATCTGTGTAACCTGATCTATCTGTTCCAGGGCCTGTGCCACCTGGAATACGGACTGGGCCTGTTCCTTTGCCGAGGCTGTGATTTCATCCATCATTCTTGCATTTTCAAGGGAACCTTCGGCAATACGGCCCAGGACTTCGGAAGTCTGAGAGGTGATATCATTGCCCTTTTCCACTTTCCGGATGGAATTGCGGATCAGATCGCCGGTTTCTTTGGCGGCCCCTGCGCTTTGCCTGGCCAGTTCCTTGATTTCGCTGGCCACCACCGCAAAACCCCGTCCCGCGTCCCCGGCAGATGCCGCCTCAATGGTGGCATTCAGGGCCAGCAGGTTGGTCTGGGAGGCAATATCATCAATCACATCAATAATATCCGCAATGGATTTGGCGGATTCGTCAATCTCTTTCATGGCCGTCATCATCTGCCTCATCTGCTCCATGCCCTTTTCCGCGAGTGTTTTCTGTTCCCTCATTGTTTCGTTGGCCCGCTCCGCAAATTCGGCATTATTTTTGGTCTGGCCCTCAATTTCCACCATGGTGCTGGAAAGTTCCTCAAGAGAGGAGGCCTGTTCCGATGCCCCCTGGGAAAGGGATTCACTGGCCGAAGAAAGCTGGGAGGAGGCCGTATCTATCTGATCGGATCCGGCAGATACCTGAAGAAGACTTTTATTCATGGCAGCCGCCATCATCATCAGTGCTGCGAAAATCCCTGTCTTTTTCTGAATATCAGCAGACTGCCGCAAATCCCCCTTTGCAATATTTTCCGCAATCTTTGCGATATCCGCAGGTTCTCCGCCGACATCTTTCTGAACACCGGCTGTCACAAAAAAAGCAAGGGAAAGGCCGCTAAGAATAGCCAGAAAGATACATCCGATAATCATTTGCATGGTATTTTTTACGGTAATATCGTTTTCCTTCTGACGTTTTTCCATTAATCTTTCTTCCACTCCTCTGAAATCGCCCATGAACTGCCGGAAACGGTCGAAATATTCTTTTCCCTTCTCTTTCCTGACAATATCCGAGATATTACTCATGTTTCCGGCATCACCGATTTCCCTGCGGAGGGCAATGTTCGGTTCCGTAACCTCCTTCTGCCAGTCTTTTAAAATTTTTTCGATAGCAGCCAACCGTTCCACCTGTTCCGGGTTGTCACTGACGGTTTTCTGCAGGTCTCTGATTTTTTCGTATGCCAGTTTTTCCCCGTTTTTATATGGATCAAGAAAATTTTCCTTTCCGGCCAGCAGATAGCCGCGAAGCCCGGTTTCCATATCAACGGCAGCGGCTGTTATCTGCATAGCCTGTTCAAGAACCTCATAGGTATGAACCACCCACTTCCGGGTCTTTTCCATCTGCCTGATATGAAAGATGCTGATGACACCGAGGATAAACAGTAAAAGCAGAGGTCCGCAGGTTCCGATGATAATTTTTGTTTTCAGTTTCAGCTTTCCGAAATTCATCAATTCCTCCTTTATATGCTGATCCAATTTTGACGGTCTCGTAAAAAGTCCGAAAATCAGGTTTTGATACATATTAATATACTGATTTTATTAATAGCGATTTTCAAAAATCTGATTTTTTTCGGGTTCATCAAACTTACAGTTTGGCAGATATTTTTTTAAATAATTTCAGTATGTCAAACTGTAAGTTTGACACTCATCCGGCCTTAGTCAGCAGCATTGGCCTTTCCCGGGGGGCGTATTCTGTTCGTCATTTTTACGGGAACAAAACTGAAAAAGGGTTACGGAAATTTCCGTAACCCTTTGATATTGTGGTGGGCCGTGTTGGAATCGAACCAACAACCTACTGATTAAGAGTCAGGTGCTCTGCCTAGTTGAGCTAACGGCCCTTATTTTTATTCCTTCGTTTTTCCTAAAATTGGATTTTCTATCATTTTTACATAAAAAGTCAATAAAAAAATGATGATTCAGCAGACAGCAGGTCAAATTTCCGGCCCTGTGCATTGCACAGACCCCGCATCCGGCCTCTGAGGGATGCAATCCCTATGTTTTGTTGTTTCATGCACTTACAGATATATTTATGACGCAGGTTTTACTGTCTTCTGTCTGAACACAGCAGCAAAAGTTTCAGGTCTGCCGGATGCATTACAAATCTTTTAACAGACAGTTTTTTGGGGATTTTTCCATCATTTCCTGAAATTCTTCCAAAGACCGGGTGAGGGTATGCATCACTTCATTTTCGGGAAAAGGAATACCGTCATATCCCTGCCGGTCCAAAGAACGGATCAGATAAGCAATATCCAGGGAATGGATATCACGGGCCGGCTGAAAGGCGGTTTCCTGCGGCTCCCTGCTCTGTATATGCTGAATAATGCGACTTTGCGCCAGGTCTTTCAGCGTAATTCTGACCAGAATCAGCGGAATGTCCAGTTGTTCCGCCAGTTCTCTTTGTGTCATCGGCGGCTTTCCCTCTGCAAAATTCCGGATGATTTCCCGGGCTGTGTACAAAAAAAGCAGTTTTTTGCAGGAATAACTGATTTTTCGGGAATCCGGTGCAAATTCAAGACAATCTGCGTTCTGATGTGCTGTGGATATGGCGGCACCGAAAAGAACGATAAGCCAACTTATCTGCAGCCACAAAAGAAAAAGAGGCAGGGCGGCAAAACTGCCGTAAATGGTATTATAAGCGGCAACTCCTATCTGAAAATGGATATAAACCCATTGGGTGAACTGGTAAATGGTTCCCGCAATGATACCGGCGGAAATGCCGGAAAGGAATTGTACTTTACCGTTGGGCATCAGGATATAGAGCAGGGAAAAAAGCAGCCAGACCAGGGCGAAAGGTATCAGTTTCAGCCCGAAAAAAATGAAACGGCTGAACATATCCAGAAGTTGGATTTTCTCTGTAATCATAATAAGCTGGGTTCGGATGAATACGGTTACACTTCCGGAGATAATCAGAAGCAGCGGGGCGGAAATCATGATGGCCAGGTAATCACTCAGTTTTCTGCCCAAAGTACGCGGGGAGGATATTCCCCATAAAGCATTCAGTGAAATTTCAATATGCCCCAGCACCTTGATGACCGTCCAGAAAAGCACTGCCACACCGATTCCCGCAATAAGTCCTCCCTGCGTATTTTCCAATAATTTATCCGCATATGTGATGACATTGCGGATAATCTCTTCCTGTCCGGGAAAATTGTTCAGCAGCTCTTTTTCCAGTTTTTTTTCAAAACCGAATCCTTCGGCAATACCGAAAGCCATGGCCGCTACCGGCACAATGGAAAGCACAGAATAAAAAGTCAGTGCCGAAGCCCGCAGTCCCGAATGGTTTTTTTTAAATTCCTGAACGGCAGCCAGAAATATCCGCAGCAGTCTGATGGCAACGGCCTGTTTTTTCGGCAGCTGTTCTGCCTGCATCCGCCAGATGTCTTCCTGAATGAACTGCTTCAGCAGCGGGTAAAGTTTCCGAATATCATTCATCATTATCCTCATTTTCACCACCAGAAATCATTACTGTTCACCGGATCACTGCTATATACTTCGTTTCCGATCCTCATACGGGGCGACAGTTTCAGTTCATCCCGGCCGCAGCGCAGGAGGCGGTCACAAGTCATGATCCAGCCCATGAAAAAACCGTGTTTCCCCATAGCCTGCGAGCAGTAGGCAGAACAGGAAGGATGCATCGGACAGCGGTTTCCGTCAATGGGGGAAATGTATTTTTGGTACAAAGTGATGGGAGAAAACAGTGAAACGGAAGATTCTGCATTTTCGGGAAGTGCGGAAAATGTATTGGCACATCCGAAAAAAAGGGATAAAGTGAACAAAAGACTTGATCCCCTGACAGTATATGATATTTTTTTGATTCCGTTAAAAAACATTTTTGTGTAATCCGGTTTTTAAATATTATAAAAGACGATCCTGAAAACTCAGAAATTCCGTGATTCCAATGCAGAGGATCTGCCCTGTCTCTGCTGCAATGCCATTGTGTTAAGGATTTGTCTGGAATGCCAAAATGAAGTGAAGCGGAATTTTGGCCGTATTCCCCCGCTCATTTCAGTGTCCCGGGCTTTCAGGTCTCGACGTGAGATATCAGGCGAATGTTCGGGACTCCTCCGTCCTTAAACGTAATGCCATTTGCGGGATTGCGCAGTTTCAGGTGACACAGAGCAGCAGACTTCCGGCAATAAAATTTCACGGCTGTATCAGGCGGCAATATACTTTTTCCGTATTATTGTCACATTATCCGGTGAATGTCCAAAAAAATTATTTCCGGATTTTGTTTTTATATGAAAGTCCTGCACAACTCGTTACGGGGCTCCGCCCCGTACACAGTATGAGGCGGAGCCTCACCTCCGGTGTTAGGGGGCGGGGCCCCGTAACGAGTCCGGGGAGAGATTTTCATGCTTCGCTGTGAGTTATTCCTCATGGCCGTTTATGAAAAACACAATATCCGGATAAACTGACATTGAACAGAAGAATCCTATGCAGGTACAAGTAAACCATCTCCGAAAAAAATTCGGAAAAACAGATGCACTGAAAGGGGTTTCCTTTTCTTTCGGAACCGGTCAGATTTACGGTTTTGTCGGGCCCAACGGTGCGGGAAAAACCACCACCCTGCGCATTCTGGCCACTCTGGATGAACCCGGTTCCGGTGATGCCAGCATTAACGGCATTTCTGTTGTCCAGTACCCGGAAAAAATCCGCCATCTTATCGGTTTTATGCCTGATGCCCTTCCCGCCCACAGCGATATCAGTGTGCATGAATACCTGGATTTTTTTGCCAGAGTCTATAAAATAAAAGGAAAAGAGAGACGGGCCCGTGTGGAAGCGGTGGAAGAATTCACCCGTCTGACAGGCATACGGGATAAAATGCTCAAGGCCCTGTCCAAAGGCATGAAGCAGCGGGTGAGCCTGGCCCGCGCCCTGGTGCATAATCCGCCTGTGCTGCTCATGGATGAACCGGCTTCGGGTCTGGACCCGCGGGCAAGGGTGGAACTGCGGGAACTGCTGAAAATTCTTTCCGCGCAGGGAAAAGCCATTCTCATCAGTTCCCATATTCTCAGCGAACTTACAGAAATCTGCAACGGGGCCGTGATTATTGAGCAGGGAAAAATCCTGCGCACCGGCAGCATTTCCGAGCTGACCGATGCGGACCGGTCTGTCATGATCCTGCTGATCCGTCCTTTGGAAAAGGAAGATATTTTTTACCGCTCCCTGCTGGAAATGCCCAATGTTATCAAAGTCAACCGGGCGGGGCGGGAGTTTGCGGTGGAACTGCAGGGAGGAGAGGCGGAAAGCGCGCAGTTACTCTCTGCCATCATCGCGCAGGGTCATAAAATCTGCGAATTCAGGCCCCGCCGCACGGATCTGGAGGATATTTTCATGCGGGTAACCCGGGGGGAGGTGCAGTGAGAAATCAGTTTTTTACAGTAAATACAGGAAGACACAAAAAACTGAGTTTTTACGCTGTGTTTTTGTATAAGCAAATTAATCAGCAACTTATCTGCTATGAACTAAAACGTATGAATAATGCAGGTTAAACGTCGGGGAAAAATTGTCGGTCAGGGTCTGGTGAAAAATAAAATATCCTGAAAAAGCTGCCTGATCTAAGAGACGGAGATACCCGGCGCGGCTCCGTCTTCCGATGAACGGTTCTGCAGCTGATGCAGTTTATAATAAAAGCCTCTTTTTTCCATCAGCTGCGCATGGTTTCCGGATTCAATGATACTGCCCTGGCGGAGAACAAGAATTTTATCCGCACTCCGGGCAGTGGAAAGACGATGGGCCACAATGATGGCTGTGCGGTTTTCCATCAGCCGGGCCAAAGCCTCCTGAATGCGGACTTCGGTTTCCGAATCAATATAGGAAGTGGCTTCATCCAGTAAAATCAGACCCGGATCACGGGCAAAGGCCCTGGCAATGGAAAGCAGTTGCCGCTCACCGCTGGAAATACTGCTCCCCCCTTCGGAAAGCAGTGTATCCAGTCCGTCGGGAAGTTTTTCGATCAAAGATCTGCAGTTGGCATTTTCCAGCACTTCCATCATTTTTTCTTCGGAAAAATCTCTGTTTCCCTGTACAATATTATCCCGGACAGTCCCGGAAAACAGGAAAGGATCCTGGGTGACCAAAGCGGTTTCGGAACGCACCCGGGCAATGTCCAACTCCCGGATATCCTGACCGTTAATGCGGATACAGCCGGATACGGGGTCATAAAAGCGGATGAGCAGGTTGATGGCCGAGGTTTTTCCGGCTCCGGTCGGACCGACAATCGCGACGGTTTCTCCGGCTGTTATGCGGAAAGATACATCCCGCAGTACGGTTTCTCCTTTAACATAGGCATGGCATACATTTTCAAAGGCAATATGCTCAATGTTTTGCAGAAGACGGGGTTCTTTTTCCGGAGAGGAAAGACGTTCATCGGTATCCAGAAGCAGAAAAATGCGTTCGGCCGAAGACATGGCATTCTGGAGAATATTGTATTTTTCCGCAATATCCCGGATGGGGTTAAAAAACATGCGCATATAGGAAATAAAGGCCACAAGTACTCCCAGAGAGACTTCTTCGGAAAGCACCCCGCGGCCGCCGTAATAAATCACCAGGGCAAGGGCCACGGCATTGAAAAGCTCTATCATGGGCATGAAAATACCGAAAATGCGGATTTGCCCCATACCGGCTTCATAAAATTCATGGTTCAGCACTGTAAATTTTTTATAATTGGCTTTTTCCTGCCGGAAAAGCTGAATCACCTTGATACCGCCGATGGTTTCGGAAAAACGGGTATTGATTTCCGATGTTTTGATCCGCAGGGTACGGAATATTTCCCGCACCTGCCGGGAAAAATAGAGGGAAATCCATATCATAAAGGGCAGAAGGGTAAAACAGATCAGGGCCAGCTGCCAGCGGATGCTCAGCAGTACCGCGGCAATACCGGTCAGCAGGAAGACATCTTTAAACACGAAGACAATCACCGAAGTGAAAAGCTCGTGCATGTTCTGCACATCATTGGTGGTTCGGGTTACCAGGCGGGCTACCGGACTGCGGTTGAAAAAAGAAACGGAAAGCCCCTGGATATGGGAAAAAAGTTTCATCCGCAGATCATGCATCACCCCCTGCCCCGCATATTCCATGACCATGACCTGCACAAAATTCAGACCGAAATCCAATAGCACAATTATCAGGAATATCCCGGCAAGAAATCCCACCCCTGCAATATCCTTCTGCCGCAGCACCATGATGTCGGTCATCTCCATTTTGGAGACATCTGCCAGCGCAATGCCGCTTCCCCGGCTGTCTGTGTGAAAAAGGGAAGGGTATTTGCGCACCAGATCCGCAATCTCTTTCCGGGAAGTATCGGCATAAAGCAGGCGGTTTTTCTCATCTCCGACAATCCGGCCGGATATTTCCCGGTCCGGCACAATATGGCGGTCAATGGCCATTTTGGTCACATAGGGCAGGGCCAGTTCCAGCAGGGTGATGCAGATAATCAGCAGCACCGCGCAGAAAAGATGAATGCGGTAGGGACGGGTAAAGGGCCACAGACGTTTCAGCAGGCGGAAATCATAGGCTTTGCCCAGTTTTTTTTCTTCGGAATAACCGTAATCAGAGAACATGCGATTTTGCCTTTTATTCAGTAGTGTTCCGTCAAGGTTTAAATGACGGGTTGAATTTTTTGCAGGGTGGGCACATGTTTTTCCGTGCCCACCTGAATCGGTGGGCAGCGCTGCGCTTTTGCCCACCCTACAAAAAAATTCAATATGTTACATACCCTAGGACTTACGCAGTTGAAATATAATCTGCTGTTTTTATTGACTGTCAATTTTTAAGGCACATAATAAATTCAAACAGTTAAAATTCAACTGCGTAAGTCCTGATACCCGTCATTTAAAAGTTGACAGAACAGTAGAATTGTCTTGAGTTATGCCATTTGAAAATGTGTGTTTGCAGTATATGCTCAATTTCATTCTGATATTTCAGAAAATCAGGAGTGCCAAACTTACAGTTTGGCATATCTTTCCCCCAGTTATTTCAGTATGTCACACTGTAAGTTTGACACTCCGCCGGGCGAAGTTAATATCTTTGCCCCTTCCCCCTCCCGCCGGAGGGAACTTTCTGATTAAGAAAACGGCATTGAGTGTAATATAACTGTGCATATTTTTAAAGGATAAAGTCAGAAAAAAGGCGGAATGATGATGAAGAAATCCTGATTTTTGTTTTTACTGCCCGTATATTCAGAACATATGCGGTTTTTTAATACAGGAGGATAGTTATGCAGATCGGGATAAAAAAATTTGCCAGTGGATCAAACCGGTTAATTTTATATGAAAGTCCTGCACAACCCGTTACGGGGCTCTGCCCCGTAACGCATTTTTCCGGGGCTCCGCCCCGTACACAGTATGAGGCGGAGCCTCACCTCCGGTGTTACGGGGCTCTGCCCCGTAACGGGTCCGGGGAGAGACTTTCATGCTTCGCTGTGAGTCACGGCTCATGACCGTTTATATGGAAGTCCTTTACCGTTTAACAGAAAACTAACAGTATATTCATCTTATCTGAACATTTCCTCTTTATAATTTTCTGATGACTGAGCAAACTGAATACAGAACACTTAAAATGAGGAAATGAAAAATGCTGAAAATCGATCTCCATGTCCATTCCAAATACTCCGAAAGACCGTCCCAGTGGATTTTACAGAAAATCGGATGTCCGGAAAGTTTCAGCGGGCCTTTGCAGATTTACCGGACTGCCCAAAAAAAAGGGATGTCGCTGGTGACAATTACCGACCACAACAGCATTCAGGGAGCATTGGAAATTGCACATCTTCCGAATACTTTTGTCAGTGAGGAAATCACTTCCTATTTTCCGGAAGACGGCTGCAAAATTCATGTACTGGCCTGGAATATTACAGAAAAGCAGCATGAGGAAATCGGAAGGCTGCGGAAAAATATTTATGATCTTGCTGCCTGGCTGCATGGGGAAAAGATCGTGAATGCTGTTGCCCATCCCCTGTATGCGGTGAATGAGCGATTGCATGTCCGGCACTTTGAACAGATGCTGCTGCTGTTTCAGAACTTTGAACTTAACGGGGCCCGGAATGCAGCGCAGAACCGGAATCTGGAGCAGATACTCGGACAGCTCAGACCCTGGGATATTGAGCGGCTTGCGGATAAATATCAGTACAGTCCCCTTTTCAAATCCCCCTGGCAGAAAAATCTTGTGGGCGGTTCGGATGACCACAGCGGTCTGAATATTGCCCGCACCTACACCCGCATCAGGGATGCCGGAACTCCCGGAGAAGCACTGATGGCCATCGGAGAAGGAAAAGCATCCGTTGCCGGGCAGGCTTCCACCCCCCGGACCATGGCGCATAATCTTTACGGGATTGCATGGCAGTTTTACCGGAAAAAACTGAATCTGGACCGGCATTCCGCCAAAGACAGACTCCTGCAGCTCACAGACCGTTTTCTCCTGCAGGAAGCAGAAGAGGAAAAGGGGCTGGTTTCAAAGATATACTGCTTTTTTTCCGAAAGAAAACGCAGGCGGAACGGGGAGGGGGCAGACAGTCTGATGGGAATGATCCGCAGGGAAACGGATGCCCTGCTGCGTGAAATCCCCGAACTTCCGGAATCCGAAGATATGTATCAGAATGACCCGCAAAAAAAAGAAGAGCAGTGGTTTGCCTTTGTCAACCGGGTATCGGAAAAAGTGATTGCCCATTCTGCCGATCATCTGCTGAAACAGTTATCCGGAGCCAATCTTTTCAGTCTGTTTCATACTCTGGGGTCTGCCGGAGGGATTTACAGTCTGCTGGCCCCCTATTTTGTGGCTTTCTCACAGTTTACCAAAGACCGGGAGCTGACAGAAACACTGCTGCGGGAATATGCGGGAAGAAGATACCGGGAAAAAAAGAGCAACGTCAGTCTCGGACATTTTACCGATACTTTTTACGAAGTAAACGGTGTGGCAAAAACGCTGCGCCAGCAGGTACAGACAGCATTGGAAAAAGAGAAGGACCTTACAGTCATTACCTGTGATCCGGAGAAAAAAGAAGAAGAACACGGTGTCCGCAATTTCAGACCTGTGGGGGTGTATGAAATTCCGGAATATGAGGAACAGAAATTATTTTATCCCCCTTTTCTGCAAATGCTCAATTACTGCTATGAACAGGGCTTCACTCATATCCATTCTGCCACCCCCGGCCCGGTGGGGCTGGCCGCACTGGCCATTGCAAGAATTTTAAAACTGCCTCTCAGCGGAACCTATCACACGGCTTTTCCCCAGTATGCCCGTTATCTTACCGGTGATCAGATGATGGAGGATCTGACATGGAAATTTACCATCTGGTATTATCAGCAGATGGATACCATCTATGTTTCTTCCAAAAGTTCGGCCGGTGAACTGAAAAGCAGGGGAATTCAGCCCGAACGAATCCGGCTGATTCCCCGCGGCATAGACATAAAAAATTTTCATCCGTCCAAACGCAATGCTGATCCTGCAAAACATTACGGCATCCGGGATAAACTGTGCCTGCTTTATGTGGGGAGAGTTTCCAAAGAAAAAAATCTGCCGGTGCTGGCCGAGGCATTTAAAAAACTGTACCGTGTACTTTCCCATGTTCATCTGATGATCGTGGGAGACGGCCCCTGGCTGAAAGAAATGCGCCGTGAAATGAAAGACATGCCCTGCACCTTTACCGGGTACTTGGACGGTGAGGCACTGAGCAGTGTCTATGCCTCCGGAGATATTTTTGTATTTCCCAGCACCACCGATACTTTCGGAAACGTGGTACTGGAAGCCCAGGCTTCGGGCCTTCCGGTGATTGTAACAGATAAGGGCGGCCCCTGTGAAAACATGATTCCGGACAAAACCGGTATGGTGGTTAAGGGAAATGACGCGCAGGAACTGACCCGCGCCATGTATTTTCTGGCTTCGGAAGACAGCAAAAGAAATGATATGGGCAGGGCCGCCCGCGCCTATATGGAAGATCGTTCTTTTGAAAACGCTTTCATCCGTTCCTGGGCATTATACGAAGAAAAGCAGCAGAATGATACAAAGCATTTTGCAAAAAGTGCATGAATTGTTTCCGGTGCAATCTGTCCGGCATTCCTTTCAGACTGTGCAATGAAGAGTCAGAAACTTCGGATGAGGTAAAAACAGGGCATTATAAAATCAGACTTCCGGAACCGGCTTTATAAGTGGTGGATTTTACAACACCTGGTTTAATTCTGAATTTGTTATGTAATATCCTCTTTGAGAAAAAATCATTAGTGTCCTGCCCTGACTGAAAAGCCTTATCCGCCGGGCTTTTGCAAATGATTCAGAAAATTATCCGATCCGTTTCAGAATCAGTGCATTAACAGACGGACGCAGGGTCTTTTCAATTATCACAG
>JAABRU010000125.1 GCA_011390755.1 Desulfobacteraceae bacterium
GTGTGCTCTTCCGATCTCTCCTTGTAATTTTTTTTGGAGTCATGTATAGCAAGTGCCAATAAATATTACAAAAAAACGTTTGCACCAAACTTATGCACCTTCGCTAAAGGATAAGTGACGTTGTAGGGTTAACTTAATGGCATTGCACCCCAATCTGCGGGGAAAAACAGAGAAGGCAGCAGCGGATTCAGGATATTTTTTCAACAGGGAATGTGATGAAAAAACGGGTTCCCGTGGCCGGTGCGCTTTCACAGCGGATATCGCCTTTGAGACGGCTTTTAATAATATTATAAGAAAGATACATTCCCAATCCGGTTCCGCCTTTGGCCCGGCGGGTGGTAAAGAAAGGTTCAAACAGGTTCCGGACTGCTGTTTCATCCATTCCTTTGCCGCTGTCTTCATAATCAAGGTGAATCTGTCCGTTCCTGACATAAGCGGAAATGATAATATTTCCCAGCATCTCTCCGTCTTCAAATCCGTGGATCAGGCTGTTCATCATAAAATTGGCCAGTACCTGGCTCAGCGCGCCCGGATATCCGTATGTGTTTATTTTTTCAGGACAGTTTTTTATAATTTCAATCCGGGTCCCCCTGAAAGCATTGCTCAGACTGTTCACCGTATCCTGTATAACATCACATACATCAAAAAGTCTTGGGGTTTCGGAGGTCTGATCAATGGATGTCCGCTTGAAACTGCTGACCAGTTCGGCAGATCTGCGGAGATTGGAAACAGTCAGATCCGCAGCCTCATGAATGGTCTCCAGGTGCTGCACCAGTTCATCCTCCTCCACCTCCTCCCTGCTCAGCAGATCCCTTATACTCTCACGCTCGTCCTGCAGGGTTGAGGCCGCAGTCAGGGCAATACCGATAGGGGTATTGATTTCATGGGCAAAGCCCGCGACCATGCGTCCCAGTGAGGCCATTTTTTCACTCTGCACCAGTTCATCGCGGGTCCGTTCCAGCTCTTTTACGGTTTCGGACAGTTCCCGGTTCAGCCTTTCCAGTTCCTGTTTCTGTTCATTCAGCAGTGTGTTGGCACCTGTCAGCTGAAGATTTGTTCTTTCCAGTTCACGCTGCGTACTTTCCAGTTCATTATTCAGATTTGTAAGTTCTTCGTAATACCGGATCTCCTGTTCGGTCTGTTCACGGGTTCCGGATATCTGCTGTTTCATCAGCTGCCGGACAGTATTGGCCTGCTCATTATTGATAATCATGAGTTCATCACAGAAATAAATCACCTCCGAACGTGTTTTGGCCCCGACAATGAAAATACTGTCTTTTTCCGCGTATCCTGCAAAATGAAGCACTTCAAATTTTTCACCTGCGGCAACGCACAGTTCCCATCCGAATCCGGAGCCTTTTTCTTTTATTTCTGAAAAAAAACCGAAGGCTTTCCGGATGTTTTCCGTATCAAATCCCATTGTAAAGGGCTGTCCCGGACGCATACGGCCGGAAAGACCGATATCATCCCGAAGAAAGCGGATGATTCTTCCGTGCATATCGCAGAGAAAGGATACCCCGACAGCATTTTCTTTTGTTTTTTCAATTTCTTCCCTCATAATGCTCCTTTTACCAGCCGATCTGCCAGTTCCAGGGCCCCGGCCGCATCTTTGGCCATGCCGTCCGCGCCGATTTCTTTCCATAATCCCGGTTTGCTGATAAATGAATATCCGCCCACAATGATACGGATATTTTCAGGGACACCTTCTGATGATCGGATTGCGTGAATCAGATCCGCCAGTGTGCTTCTATGAAAAAAAACAGACATGGATAATCCCACAATATCCGCGCGGTGCTTCCGGATGGTCTGCAGAATGCTTTCTGTCGGTGTATTGGCTCCCAGATAGTAGGTATCCCATCCCTCCATTTCAAAAAAATCTGCCACCATGCGGGCCCCGATCTGGTGAAGCTCGCCGCCCACACAGGCCCCCACATAACTGTATCCGTTCCGCTCTGTGCTGAATATTCTGGAATACAGTTGGGACATAATCCGCTCTGTTGCTGCGGAACAGTAATGCTCCTGGGCTACGGAAACAATTTTTTTATGCCAGAGACGTCCGATTTCGTACTGGGAAGCCTGAAAAACATGCAGATAGATATCTTTGACATTCATTCCCTTTTCCAGGGCATCTTCTATCAGACGGGAGGCCTGATTCCGGTTTCCCTCCAGAAGGGCATCCAGATATGCTTTTGCCAGATCGGAAAAAGGGGCATCCTCATGCAGAAAACTTTTTGTTTCCTCTGCTGTTTTTCCCAGAGCCTGCAGGCCGGATTCAAGATATTCAGACGTAATCACCGACATCTCCGGCGGAAGCATTTCCATCAGCACATCCCGGATACATTCCAGATTTACCGACAGGGCGTTTTCAGGCAGGCCAAGCCCCCGGAAGAGTTCTTCCAGCCACATGATATAGTTGATAAAAGAGGATGCATCCGATGCTTTGACGGCCTCGCACAGATAGGGCAGATGGAGGGTCACATCCCGGATACTCAGTTTCCTGCCTTCTTCCCCGTATTTTTCCCATATTCCTGGCTGAAGTCTGTACTGCATATCCACAACGGCTTCTGCAATGACCTGTGTTTTTTCTTCAATGATTTTTGTAATATCTTCATATTTCATAACTGTCTCCTGATGACCGGGATTTCCGGAAAAAAAGGGGTGCGAAATAAAGTTTGGAGATGGGTTTTTCACAGAAATACAAAAAATTTCCGTTTCACTCCGCTTTATTTTTGCACTCCGGAAATCCGGATGCCTGATTTTTAAAACAGTTTCTTACGGTTGACGAATCTGTAAAAAACCGGAATTTTCATTTTTCCGTCATTCCGGCTTCCGCCCGGAATGACGGTATTTTGGACTTTTCACGGGTTCATCAGGTTTCACGCAGACCCCGGGTCAGTTTTCAAGAGGATGAAGCATTTTGTATATATGAATCAGTCCGGTAAACAGTTCAGCAGATGCAGAAATAATATCATCGTGCATTTCTTCACTCACAGCATTTTCCATCCTGTGCAGAAATCCCTGCCAGTTTTCTTGGACATTTTCCCCGTAACTGTTGAAAAACAAAAGCCCTTTTCCCTCTTCCAGGCCGAAGGTTTTTGAAATATGGGGCTTGATTACTTTTCCCCCCATGGTGGAACCTTCCAGGGTATAGAGATATGCGATCAGGGATTCGGGTTTTTCTTCCTTTCTCTTTCTGATTTTATCCGCAATGGCCCGCGCCGCATCCGAAACCGGAGGAATATCCCTGATATTCAGATGCGCAAAGAATTCCAGATCCGCTGAAAGAAGCGGAAGTTTGGGCATATAACCGTCCAGTACAGCAGATACGGCTTTATTTTCCATATCCGCTGTTTCCCGTTCCAGGCTTTCATGAATAATTGAAAGTACCCTCAACTGACCGATATAGCTGTCAATTTGCAGTTCACCCCTGAATAATGCCGTAAAAAAAGGAAGTTTATGGGCCTGAATATGCAGTTTTCGGGTCTGTTCCCGAAGTTTTTCCGTAATTCCCGGATATTTCTTATCCATCATACAACTGTCCTCCCTTTTATATGAAAGTCCTTTACCGTAGGGTGGGTTAGCGAAACGTAACGCACCGTAATCTCCAAATTCCGGGGCGTTACGGCTGGCACCTACGCACCCTGCTTTCATTTTCCGTTGTGAATGCAATTCATGGCCGTTTATATGAAAGTCTCCGGAGTGCAAAAAATAAGCGAAGCGGTTTTTTGCATATTACCGGTGACTTTCATGCTTCGTTGTGACCGTCAGTCATGACCGTTTATATGAAAGTGTCTGCGAAAAACCGGCTTCGGCCTTCATTTTCGCACTCCGCGCAGCCTGACCCGTTCCCGGGCTCCGCCCGGGAACGCATGGGGTGAGGCTCTGCCTCACACACTGCCGGAGCCCGGGAACGGGTTGAAACTTTCATGCTTCGTTGTGAGCCATGACTCATGGCCGTTTATATGAAAGTCTCCCCGCACACCCCGTTCAATGGCATTAAGTTAAGCCCAAAATTCCCCTCCCGGGAGGGAGGGGTTAGGGGATGGGGAAGATAGCAGACTGTAATTATTAGACTTTTTCACCATCCCTGCCCCTCCCTCAGGGGAGGGGAGTCTTAACTTAGTGGTATTGACGCGGAGCGTGGGAACGAGAAACACCTGACACCTGACACCTCACACCTGACACCTCACACCTCACACCTCACACCTGACACCTGACACCTCACACCTCACACCTCACACCTGACACCTCACCCCTGACACCTGACACCTCACACCTCACACCTCACACCTGACACCTCACACCTCACACCTCACACCTCACACCTGACACCTGACACCTGACACCTCACACCTCACACCTCACACCTGACACCTCACACCTGACACCTGACACCTCACACCTCACACCTCACACCTGACACCTCACACCTGACACCTGACACCTGACACCTGACTCCGAACCCCTTCCCACCGATTTTTCAGTATCTGTACGTCAGCCCCAGATAAATCTGCCGCAAAGGCTGGGGGGTCCGGGTGGCAATGACCGGAGAACCGTCAAAGGGTACTGCCCCGTAATGTTCTGCATTGAAAAGATTGTCAATACTCATACGCAGGGAAAAATCATCCGTAAACTGATAAATAACATTGAGATAAGCAATGAGATCACCGTCAAAGGAATAGGATTCATCCCCCCCGCTCTCCGCACTTCCGTATTTATAATTATTATAGGCCGTATTCACATCCCCGTAATAACGCAGTGTAAGCCCGGTAATCCATTTATCCCCGATATACGCGGCATTGAAAGTTATTTTGTGTTCGGAAATACCGGATATATCACAACCGTTATCATCCCCGCTTACATAAGCGTAAGACAGGTCGGTCTGAAAAGGGTTTTTATTGTAACTGAAGGTGATTTCCCCGCCCTTACTGGTGATTTCCCCCTGATTGCCGTTATATTCCACATATCCCTGATCTTCCCGGTAGGGATTATAATAGGGATATCCTCCGGTCTGTTCCGGTGCTTCCACCGCCCGGATAATGTTATCCATCTGATTATAAAACACTGCCGCCCGGATAAGAAAATGTTTTCCGGCAAGCCAGCTGATATCCAGAGAATAATTGTTCAGTTCTTCCGGTTCCAGTTCTTCATTGGGAATATGCAGGAGAAAGGGATTGGCAAAATTTTCATAACGGAAATAATTGGCCGGTTGAATATAGGCCCTTCCGTAGAGCAGTTTTATGGTCAGATTCTCCAAAGGATCAATAATCAGCGCAGCACGGGGATTAAAACTTTCTTTGTAGATGTCATTATAGTCGTAACGCAGTCCCGCATCCACTTTGAGCATGTCGCAGATTTTATATTCGGCCTGGACAAAAGCCCCCATATTATAAAAATTGCGTTCTCTGAACCGGGGTTCCGAAAAGCCCAGAATGCCGAAGGTATAGCCGTTTGCATCTGTAAACTGCGTCATATCCACGGCCAGATTTCCGCTGTCGTTAAAAGGGGTATCCAGATTCCTGGTTTTGGGAAAGGATTTGACTTTTTCATAGGATATTCCCCACACACTGGACAGTTTTTCCGTAATTTCCCAATCCAACTGCATTTTTCCCCGGATATAGGAAGAAGATGCATATTTATAGGCCGGGGAGGCACTGACGGGATTTCCCGCCCCATCAGTTCCGTTTATGACAAAAAAATTGGAATTATTATCCAGTTCATAATCCCCCAGCTCCAGACTTGTTTTGATACGGATACTTTCCCCGGCCTGTATATCATGGTCAATATAAAAATGCCGCATATCCTGTCCCCAGATAAAATCATCCACATATGCATACCGGTCCGGTCGGGACACGGCCGCATTGGATTCATAAGTATGCTGCCAGTCAAAACCGATGAGAAAGGATTTGTAGCGGAGTTTTGCAAACAGATTCCAGTTTTTTACGGGGTAGTCATTGTCATAATTCCCCAGCTCTCCGCTGTAATGATTTACAATGTCATACTCCGGATAATCCTTGTGCAGTTTCTGATCCTCCCCGTGTACAATTCTGGCGGAAATCAGAAAATCCGTGTCCGCACTGATTTCTTTACCGAAACTCAGATCACCTGTCCATGCACCGGAAGAAAGATAACCGGCATTGATTTCTGCCCCGTCATAATCTGCCCCGTCTTTTGTAATCAGGTTGATAACACCTGCATAGGCATCCGCACCGTAGAGGCCCGAAGCCGGACCGTAAATAATTTCAATTCTTTTATATATATTCAGCGGCAGATTATTTCCGTATAAAAAACGCTCCCCGGTTGCCGGACTGTATTTATGACCGTCCTGAAGAATCAGAATCTTCTGGTTCCCGGTTACGCCCCGCATGATAACATAGGTTTTCATTTCTCCCTGTACGCTGTAGGAAACATCCACGCCGGGAATGGCCCGGAAAACATCTTTCAGATCCCGCCATCCGAAAGCGTTTATCTGTTCCTGTGAGATGGAAATAATGGATGCCGGGGCCTCGGATATCTTCTGGAGCTTCCGGGAAGCCGTGATCACTTCCATATCATAGCTTTCTTCTTTCAGCCATTCCATTTCCGATTCGATTTCTTCTTCGAGTGATTCGGATATATCCCGGGAACAGGCAGGAATATCCGCGAAGATGAAAATAATGGGCAGCATGAAATATATTATTGATTTTATATTAATTTTATTCATTATTTTATCCTTTTGCCCTCACCTTTGTTTTATTGCCATCAGCTCAGATATGCTGATTCTGAAATTCGGAAATCCCCGCAGAAACAGGGCATGTCCTGTCTTTGCAGGCTGAATTCCGGTTTATCAACAGTTTTGATCCCTTATCCGTTTTATCTATATTCAGGGGAAATGTGAGAATCTATAGCATAGGGTTCACTGCTTTTCAAATATGATTTTTGGAAAAAGAGATGCATTACAGATTTTCAGAAATTATATCACATACCGCAGCAGAGAGGAAATAGCACATGAGTATAGTTCCGACCGGCAGCACGGTGAAATGTAATTTACGGAAATCTATACCGGAAATCTATAGATGATTTGGCGGATATTCTGGCAATACATCTTTGAAAATTTGTTTTTTGTACAGTCCGACTTGAAGTATAAATAAATCAATGCTATGGTTTTTCAGAAAGTTGTTTGGGACTGTTACCGGTCGGAAAAAGGGATTGTGGTCAGGGTTATGGGGCTGGGAAACTCCCGCCCCCTCTTTCATGATGAGCAATGACTCACAACAAAGCATAAAAATATCGGACTGCTGCTGACTGTAATCATTCAACATTAAGCATTTTTATATAAAGGATTCCTCCATGCAGTATCCCCTAGCCGAAAGCATCGGAAACCCCGACCTTCTCACCGGGCGGGAAAAGGAATTCGCCCTGCTGGACAAACTCATCAGTCGGATACCGGACCGGCTGACAAAATCCCATGCCATCCTGGCCCGGCGCAAGAGCGGAAAAACCACCATTGTGCAGCGGATTTTCAACCGCCTTTGGAGTGAAAACGGGCAGGTGATTCCCTTTTATATCAATATCAAAGAGCAGAAAATCTGGCTGCCGGATTTTGCAGAAAAATTTTACTGCACATTTGCGTCCCAGTACATCTCTTTCCTGGAAAGAGATCCGGAACCTGTTGCTTTTCCCCTGACACTGAAACAGATCCGGGAATACGGTGTGTCCAGATCCGTCAGGCATTTTGTCATTGATGCGGATACAATGCTGAATTACAGGAATAACAGAAAATTTGACCTGCTCTGGCAGACGGCCGCCGAAGCCCCGGCCCGCTATGCCCAGCTGTATGACCGGCGTATTCTTGTTATGATTGATGAATTTCAGAATACAGGTGAATATATTTACCGGGATGAGGAATGCCGGACGGCACGGGATGAAACCATTCCCGGCACCTGGCATGATCTGTCCGAATCCAAACTGGCCCCCATGCTGGTCACGGGTTCCTATGTGGGATGGCTCATCAATATTATTAACACATACCTGGAGGCCGGTCGGCTGAAGCATATCTATATCAATCCCTACCTCACAGCGGAAAACGGTCTGACGGCTGTTTACAGGTATGCCGAACATTACCGGGAACCCGTCACCAATGAAAGTGCATTACAGATCAACCGGCTCTGCATGTCGGATCCTTTTTTTATCTCCTGTGTTATCCAGAGCTTCTATGAGGATAAGAACCTGACGACAGCGGAAGGTGTGGTGGATACGGTGCATTATGAAATCACGGACAGGGCATCGGAAATGTCCATGACCTGGGGGGAGTATATTGAGCTGTCCCTGAAGCGGATCAACACGGTCAACTCCAAACATATTATGCTGCACCTGAGCAAAGAGCCGGACCGGGAATGGACCCCCCTTCAGCTGAAGACGGCTCTCGGTCTGGATATCGGGGAAAATGAGATAAAGGCACTGCTGCGGAATATGGTAAAGGCCGATCTGATCCGGGAAGGCCGTTCGGACATAGATTTCCGGGGGCTGACGGACGGAACCCTCAGCCTGATTCTCCAAAACCGTTTTGCAAAAGAGATCGCATCCTTTCAGCCCGACCTGAAGAAAAATTTCCATGAAGACCTGGAAAAGCTCCGGAAAGACAAAAAATCCCTGGAAGGACTGGTGCGGAATCTGACCGGAAAAATGGCCGAATACCAGCTCATGACCGAGTTCAGAAGCCGGAAACGCTTTTCCCCCTCCCGGTATTTTTCGGATGTCAGGGATGATACGAAACTGAATATCACGGATGTGAAACTGCGGACGGTTTTTCAGCGGACGGACGGGAAAAATATGGAAGTGGACATTATTGCTGAATCGGACTGCGGCCGGATGCTGCTTGTGGAAGTGAAAAAAACGAAGGATTCTGTCGGAATATCATCTGTACAGGATTTTCTGGAAAAAACAGAAGTATTTGCTTCCCTGCACCCGGAGAAGCGGATCATTCCGGCATTTTTCTCCACCGGAGGATTCACCGCAGAGGCCCTGGTATTCTGTAAGGAAAAGAGTATCGGTACGGCGCAGGAAATGCAGTGGCTTTTCCATTAATAATATCCTGATATTTATACGGAATCACTTATAAATACCGGGGGAAAATGCCATTAACCAAGCGTTTTTCTCCCCCTCCTTTGCAAAAGGGGGGACTTTGTTCAGAGAATTGAACAGACAATGATGCCCTCCACCATTGTCAGCACGGCCTTTCCTTTCATTTCCCAGCCCTCAAAAGGAGTATTGCGGCTGCGGGACTGAAATTCTTCCGCTTTTACTGTCCAGTTATGTTCCGGATCAATGATGGTTATATCTGCGCTTCCCCCGATTTTCAGACCTGTTTCAAGACCGAGGATACGGGCCGGATTGACGGACATTTTTTCAATCATCTGCGAAAGGGAAAGTACTTTTTCTCTGACCAAAGCCAGACTGAGGGCCAGAGAGGTTTCTAGGCCGACAACACCATTGGCGGCCCGGTCAAATTCCACTTCTTTTTCCAGTACGGAATGCGGGGCATGATCCGTGGCAATAGCATCAATGGTTCCGTCTGCCAGTCCCTCCCGCACAGCGTTTCTGTCTGCTTCGCTTCGCAGGGGCGGATTCATTTTGGCATGGGTATTGTATTCGTCCACGGCTTTGTCCGTCAGCGTAAAATAATGGGGCGCGGTTTCAGCTGTAACAGGAATGCCTCTCTTTTTGGCATCCCGGATGGCATGAACCGACTGGGCCGTGCTGACATGCGCGATATGCACCGGAACCCCGGTCAGTTCGCACAGGGCAATCTCCCGCATAACCGCGATACTTTCGGCTGCATTGGGAATACCCGGAATGCCGAGACGGGTGGCGGTTTCCCCTTCGTTCATGGCCCCGGCAGAGAGATCCGTCTCTTCCGAATGGGAGATCAGCGGCAGACCGACACCTCCCGCATATTCCAGAGCACGGCGCATGAGCAGACTGTTCCGCACGGGGTTCCCGTCATCAGACAGGGCAATGGCCCCGGCTTCTTTCAGTTCCGCGTATTCACACAGCCCCTCCCCTTTCAGCCCCGGAGAAATGGCAGCAACAGGGTAAACACGGGAACCGTTGCAGCGGGAGGCTGTTTTCAGAATATATTCCGTCACCTGCCGGTTATCATTAACCGGCTGTGTGTTGGGCATGGTGCAGACTGCCGTAAACCCCCCGTGCGCGGCCGCGCGGCATCCGCTTTCAATGGTTTCTTTGTATTCTTCCCCCGGTTCCCGGAAATGCACATGCATATCAATCAGGCCGGGACTGACGATTTTTCCCGATGCCGCAATAAGCCGGGAGGCTGATGTTACAGGAATATCCGGGCGGATTTCAATAATTTTCCCGTCTTCAATGAGAATATCCGCTGTATCATCCAGACGGCCCGGATCAATAACCCTCCCATCTTTAATCAGTATCCGCATTCTGTCCCCCTCCTGTCACAAGATACAAAAGCGCCATGCGCACGGCCACCCCGTTATTCACCTGATCCAGAATCAGGGACCGGGGGCTGTCGGCCACATCGGGCGATATTTCCACGCCGCGGTTGATGGGGCCGGGATGGAGTATCAGCGCATCTTTTTTTGCTTTTTTCAAACGCTTCCGGTTCAGACCGTACACAGATGCATATTCCCGCTCCGTGGGAAAAAGAAAACCTTTCTGCCGTTCTTTCTGTATGCGCAGCATCATAATCACATCCGCATCCTCAATGGCCCCGTCCATATGATGACTTACCCTGCATCCCAGGGATTCGATTCCTTTGGGGATCATGGTCGGAGGACCTGCCACTGTCACATGCGCGCCCATTTTGCCAAATCCGGCAATATTGGAACGGGCCACCCTGCTGTGGGAAATATCTCCGATAATGGCAATGCGCAGCCCTTCAAAACTGCCTTTTTTCTGCCGCACTGTCATCATGTCCAGCAGGGCCTGGGAGGGATGGGCATGGGTTCCGTCTCCTGCGTTAATGACAGATGCTTTCAGTCTGGAAGCCAGCAGATGGGGCGCGCCGGAAGAGGAATGCCGCATAACGATAATATCCGCATTCATGGCCTCCAGATTCCGGGCCGTATCTATCAGACTTTCCCCTTTGACCAGACTGCTGGCGGATGCGGATATGGAGATACTGTCCGCGCTCAGGCGTTTGGCAGCAATATCAAAAGAGGTACGGGTGCGGGTGCTGGGTTCATAAAAAAAGAGGACAACGGTCTGTCCTCTTAAAGTGGGTACTTTTTTCACGGCTCTTTGGGAAATTCCCTTCATTCCCTCTGCAGTATCCAGGATCATGATGATTTCTTCCGCAGAAAGCGAAGCCGTATCCAGGATATCTTTCCGGGTAAACTGCATGTATCACCTGTTTATTTCAGTAAATCTCCGATGCGGTTCCATCGGACACCGAAATCTTCTTTGTCCCATGACCAGTAAATAATAAAGGCCTTTCCTTTCACGGCCCTGAGCTTTACAAATCCCCAGAAACGGCTGTCATAACTGTGATCCCGGTTATCCCCCATGACAAAAAGCGAATCTTCCGGAACCGTGACCGGCCCCATATTGTCCCTGGGCTGAATACTGCCCGGAATCACACGGCTGTCTTTATACACCGCCTGTTTATATCCCGGGGCTTTTCCGTTAACAAATAGTTTTTTATCTTTAATTTCAATAATATCACCCGTAACCCCCACTACCCGTTTAATAAAATCCTTATCCGGGTCTTCCGGAAATTTAAAAACAATAATATCTCCCCGCTTCGGATCTTTCAAAGAAATGAGGGTTTTCTGGCTGAAAGGCATTTTCACCCCGTAGATAAATTTGTTTACCAGGATATGATCCCCGATCTGCAGGGTTTCTTTCATGGATCCCGAGGGGATTTTAAAAGCCTGCACCACAAAGGTACGGATAAACATCGCCAGGACAATTGCAATCAGTATGGCCTCAATATTTTCCCGGAGGGCACTTTTTTTTATAATTTTGACTTTATTCTCTGTTTTTTCCTGGCTCATGGCAGTGGTATTCGAACGCAAAACCGGTTCCGAGTCCTTTCTTTGTTTAGGGTTCAGGATTCGGGGCAGGGGACAGATCATTTATCCGTCTGCTTTCATACAGCATTCTGTCCCCGGTATCCCAATATCCCATTTCCCCCTGACCGACAATGACAAACTGTCTGAAAAGGTGTTTATGGTACTTATAGCCCGTTCTGCTTTTTGTCAAGGTGTTGTTGCATGGAGACGGATAATTTCAATAAGCAGTGCCGTCATTTTCACCATATCGTCCAGGGCCACGGATTCATTGACAGAGTGCATATCCTGCATTCCCGTACCCAGAACACCTGTCATAATCCCCTTTTCCACAAAAATATTGGCATCGGCTCCGCCGCCCGTCACTTTGGGGCGCAGCTTCATTCCCAGATTTTCCGCTGCTTTTACTGCTCTTGCGATAACCGGATGATCCGCCGGAATCGCTGTTTTGTTAAAATCATGTTCCAGATGGATTTCCAGACGGGGCAGCTCATCATTCGGAGATTTTTTTGCCTTTTCCACGACATCCCGGAAAGCTGAAAGAATTTCCTCCGTAATGGCTTCCAGTTTTTCCGTATTATGACTTCGGCTTTCCCCTTTTATCCGAACCAGATTGGGGATAATATTGGTAGATCGGAAGGGCACACGTGTACCGATATTGCAGGTGGTTTCTTCATCAATACGGCCCAGGCGCAGTTTTGCTATGGCTTTGGCGGCCAGGGAAATGGCATTGATACCTCTTTCCGGAGCAGCCCCGGCATGGGCCTCTTTTCCATGCACTTTGATTTCAAAATGTTTGGCAGAAGGGGCATGGGTAATAATGCCTTCGGTATCTGTGGCATCCAGGGCATATCCGTACTGTGCGGAAATCAGGCTGTAATCCAGGTTTTTCGCACCCTGCAGTCCGACTTCCTCACAGACCGTAAGCACCAGTTCCAGGGGGCAGCGGGGCAGATTATTTTCCAGGATTACCTGCAGGGCCTCCAGCAGAATGGCAATGGCACTTTTATCATCCGCCCCCAGAATGGTTTCCCCGGCACTCCGGAAAATGCCGTCTTCCAAAAGCACTTTGATTCCTTTTCCCGGTTTTACCGTGTCCATATGGGCGTTGAGCATCAGGGGAGGAACATCACAGTTTCCCCGGAAACGGGCAATGAGATTATCCGCATTCCCCTGAATTTTTTCTCCGGCATTGTCGGATACAACGTCGGCCCCCATAGATTCCAGTATCTTTTTCAGTTCCTGAAAAACAGGGGCCTCCTCTTTGGATTCGCTGTCAATTTCAGCAATCCGTATAAACATATCTGCCAGTCTTTTCTGATTAATCAAAATCTATTCTCCTTATTTAATATTTTTTACCCGCGGCCTTTGACAGCCGCGGGGAGCATCCGTTTTTTCCTGTACTCTGAGTATGCAGAAGGCGGCAGGGAAAGAAACTTTTAAGCGGAAGTGCCGCTGCAGGGGAGCATTGGCGGATGCCAATTATAATTTTCAAAACAATTATAAAAACAATATTGACAAAAAATGCAAGCAATATAATAATACAGTCTTTCAGAAAAGGAAGTGCGCAGCTCACTGGTGGGGCTCCCGGACTTCAAATCCGGTGTGGGGCGTTAAAACCGTCCCGGGTGGGTTCGATTCCCATGCACTTCCGCCAGTTCTGATATATAATAACTCAGGTTGCCACCTATAAACCCGCATTTTGCCTGTCTTTGTAACACCTTGAAAATGAAACTGAATTTATTAAAATTTTTTGTATGCCCGAAGAATGATGATGGTCTCGTAAAAGGTCCGAAAATCAGGTTTTGATACATATTTAACACTCTGATTTTATTAATAGTGATTTTTGAAATCCGGATTTTTTTTCCGGAATTCAGTCTTAGAACCTATCCGAAAACCTGTTTCCCGATATTTGGAACCCCTGTTTTTACCGGGTTTAAAAATCGGTTTCGGAGGTTTTCGGATAGGCTCTTAGTAAAATCAGTATGTTAAATTGCTGAAATCCCCGTATTTCGGACTCTTTACATATTCATCAAGAATCGGATTCAATAAATTCAGATTGCCGGAACGCAAAGAGCGAAATGCGGGATAAACGTAACTTACTGATTTTTTATTCCTGTAACCTGCATTATTCACACGTTTTAATCCCCGGCAGATAAACTGCTGACTAATTTGCCTATACGAAAATACGGCTGCAAAACTCAGTTTTTTGTGTCTTCCTGTGTTTACTGCAAAAAACTGATTTGTGAATAATTCAGGGTAACAACAGTTCGGTAATTTTTTCTGATTTACAGAGCATAAAAATACAACTGTCTGAAATCATTAAAATTCAGTAGATCAAAAAGATTCTGTTTCCGGCCGGCAGTGCCTCCGCTTTCAGACTCCCCTCCCTGAGGGAGGGGCGGGGGGAGGGGGAAATTCAGGATGTTTTCGATCTGCTGAATCTGAATATTTCGGTTGAATTTTATAACTTACTGAAATTATGATTAGTATCCTGCCCTGACTGAAAAACCTTATCCGCCGGGCTTTTGCAAATGATTCAGAAAATTATCCGATCCGTTTCAGAATCAGTGCATTAACAGACGGACGCAGGGTCTTTTCAATTATCACAGGACACAATCAAATTATGCAGTCAGAATTTTTTTTACCGAACTGCTGCAAAAAGGGAATGCCGCATAAAAAAATGCACACTGCCGCAGCAGGGGAATTCCCTCTTCTGCCGGGAAGAGGGAATCAGGGGGGAAGGTTTTCTGTGCATACAGATTATATTTTATAAATAATCCGTTCATCCGTAATAATAATATCCACATGCCGGTCATGGGATTCCATGGGAACCTGGGGAATGATCTGCTTTTCCAGGCAAAGGGCCACTTTGCGGGTGGTAGCGGAGAGTTTGGGGATCAGGCGGTCATAATAACCCAGACCGGAACCGATTCTGCCTCCTTTCTCATCAAAAGCAAGACCCGGAATAATGGCAATATCCACTTTGTCCAAAGGAATTTTTTTGCATTTCTCCGGATCCGGTTCGGGCACCCCCCTGGGGCCGTCTGCTTTCAGGTCTTTATCAAAATCATCCACCTTCATCAGCCGGATACTCCGTTTGTCTTTATCAAAAATCGGAAGTGTCACAATTTTATGCTGCTGATAGGATCTTCTGATAATGGATTCAGTGCCAATTTCTTCCCCCCGGTTCATATACAGCAGGGGAATTCTGGATTCCACAAAATTGGCAAATTCAAACAGGCGGTCTTCGATAATTTTTGTTTTTTCCGCTAACTCCTCTGCGGACAGTTCTGCAATCATTGCAGCAAGTTCTTCGCGAATAGCACTTTTTTTCTCTTTGTTTTCGTCCATTGGATTCTCCCGGATTCCTTTATTCAGTACAAGTCACTGCTCTTCACCGTCGTCGTGTAATAAACATTGACCAAATATATACACCGTGATAAAAAATATATCTGTCCTCAGACTTTCAGAAAATAAATTTCGGCCAGGCAGTGTCCTCCGGGCATATCCAAGCACCGCAGGATGTGATAATACGAGTGTACGATCCCCCTGCCTGCCCCAGATTATTATCTGAAAACCGATAAAGATTCAGATTGTTGATAACCCTATTAATTAAAAAATATTTTTTGGAATATAGGAATTATTATGCTGGAAATCAAGTTTGTAAGACAAAATTTATCTGAAGTACGGAAAGCACTGGCAAAGCGGGGGGATACAGCAAATCTGGATAATTTCCAGAAATGCGAGGAACAGAGACGGGAAGTGCTGCGGGAAATCGAAGGACTTCGGGAAAAGCGCAATACGGTTTCCGAACAGATTGCGCAAATGAAAAAAAAGGGAGAAAATGCCGAAGAAACTGTATTGGAAATGCGGGAGGTCTCTGCCCGGATCAAAGAACTGGACAGAATTCTGGCAGAATCCGAAGATATGGTACAGAATATCCTCATGGGACTTCCCAATATTCCCCATACATCCGTACCGGTGGGAAAAAATGAAAATGATAATCCCGAACTGAAAAAAACGGGCACCCCCCCGGTCTTTTCCTTTGAACCCAAAGCCCATTGGGATATCGGCGAAGACCTGGGGATTCTGGATTTGGAACGGGCCGCAAAAATCACCGGCACCCGTTTTCCCCTGTATACGGGAGCAGGTGCCAGGCTGGAAAGGGCTTTGTATAATTTCATGCTGGATATTCATACACAGGAACACGGATATACCGAAGTACTGCCGCCTTATATTGTCAACCGTCAGAGCATGACCGGAACCGGGCAGCTTCCGAAATTTGAAGAAGATCTTTTCAAACTGGATTTGGAAAACAAAGATTATTATCTGATTCCCACAGCCGAAGTGCCGGTGACCAATATCTACAGCGGGGAAATTCTGGATGAGGAAATGCTGCCCGTTTATTTCACGGCTTTCACCCCCTGCTTCCGTTCCGAAGCCGGTTCCTACGGCAAGGATACGCGGGGACTGATCCGCCAGCATCAGTTCCATAAAGTGGAACTGGTGAAATTTGCCCTGCCGGAAAATTCCTATGAAGAACTGGAAAGTCTGCTGGCAAATGCGGAGACGATTCTGCAGCGTCTGGAAATTCCTTACCGGGTCATAACCCTGTGCACCGGAGATTTGGGATTTTCCGCTGCCAAAACCTATGATATTGAAGTCTGGCTGCCCTCCCAGAACATGTACAGGGAAATTTCCTCCTGCAGCAATTTTGAAGATTTTCAGGCCAGACGTGCCAATATCCGCTTCCGGCGCAAAGGCAGAAAGGGAACGGAATTTCTTCATACCCTGAACGGTTCCGGTCTGGCCGTGGGCCGCACCTTTGCGGCAATTCTGGAAAACTGCCAGCAGGAAGACGGCTCGGTGCTCATTCCCGAAGCCCTGCGCCCCTATATGGGCGGTCTGGAAAAAATCACCGCAAAATAAATAAGATGAATCGGTAAAAAGTCCAAATTTCAAAAATCGCTATTAATAAAATCAGAGTGTTAATATACTGATCCAATTTTGGTTTTTCCAAAAACAGACACAAAATCTTATAACATGTCCGCCAGACAGTTGCGGTTGACAGTTATAGCAAATTTCGTGCCTGAAAAAACCTAAATTGGAATAGTATATGTATCAAAACCTGATTTTCGGACTTTTTACGAATCCGTCAAATAAGGACAGAAAAAGTGAAAGCGGAAAATTTTCCCAAAGAGATACAGCCTTTCCTCATTCCCGAAGCAAAGGGAAAACTCATCTACCGCTGCCTGGGATGTGAAAGCGAGCACGGAATTGAAAAACTGCTCTATACCTGCCCGGACTGCGGTCAGGTGCTGCTGCTTTACGATGAAAATTTTGAGAGATTAAAGGAAATACCCGGCAAAACCTGGCACCGGATTTTTGATTACCGGAAGATGCTCACCCTTCCGGCCCTCAAAGGCATTTATCTTTATCATGAGTTTATCGGCCCGGTCATTCCCACAGATGCGGTTGTATATCTGGGAGAAGGGCATACCCCCATTGTGGAGGCCAACGGACTGATGCAGGAAAAAGCGGACGTGAAATTCTGGTTCAAAAATGACGGCCAGAACCCCAGCGCCTCTTTCAAAGACCGCGGCATGGCCAGTGCACTGAGTTATATTCATTATCTGCTCAAAGTCGGGCTGGTTTCCGATGTGCTGGCCATCTGTGCATCCACCGGGGATACATCCGCGGCCGCGGCCCTGTATGCATCCTATCTGAACCCCCGTATCAAATCCGCTGTGCTGCTGCCCCATAAAAAAGTCACCCCCCAGCAGCTTTCCCAGCCTTTGGGAAGCGGAGCCTCCGTGTTTGAAATTCCGGGGGTTTTTGATGACTGCATGAAGGTGGTGGAGCACCTGGCGGATCATTATAATGTGGCACTGCTTAATTCCAAAAATGCCTGGCGCATACTGGGACAGGAATCCTATTCATATGAAATTGCACAGGATTTCGAGTTTGAAATGGAAAAAAAGGTGGTGGTGGTTCCCATCGGCAATGCGGGAAATATCACAGCCGTCATGAGCGGATTTCTTAAATTTTACGAATGCGGCATTATTTCTTCCCTGCCCAAAATTATCGGTGTGCAGTCCGAACATGCCAATCCGGTATACAGATATTATCGGGAGCCGGAAGCGGAAAAACGGCGATTTGTCCCGGTTACGGTCAGAGCCAGTGTGGCCCAGGCAGCCATGATCGGCAATCCCGTATCCATGCCCCGTGTTATCCGCCTGACGGATCAGTACAACCGCCTGGCCGGAGAGCAGCGGGTGTTTTTTGCGGAAGTCACAGAACAGGAAATTATGGACTGGGAACTCACCGCCAATCACAACGGCCATATTGCCTGCACCCACGGCGGAGAATCCCTTGCCGGACTGGTCAAAGCAAGGAAACAGGGGATTGTGGATAAAGATGAGGAAGCCATTGTGGATTCCACAGCCCATGCCCTGAAATTTGCCGGTTTTCAGGAAATGTATTTTGATAATGCCTTTCCACCCGAATTTGCCGTAACACCCGATACCGCACTGATCAACCGGCCCGTGCTGATGCGCCCTGCGGATCTGGAAAAAGTACCGGAACCGGGCAGACCCATTGGCGGAAAAGATTTTGAACACTTTGTCCGCCGGGTTTCCGAAGAAATTGCCAGTGCACTGCAACTGCGTTCTCTTTAGTCCTGCAATGATATCCGGGATAATATATAAATGCCAATAAAGAGTTAAATCCGATGCTTGTAAAATCAGTTCCGGAAATCTGTCTTTATAACACCCTGTTTTTATTTCATCCGAAGTTTCTGACTCTTCATTGGCATTATAAATTTTACTGTTAATTTTTATAATGCTCTATTTGGCGGGCGCAGGGGGCGGATCATCTTCCCCTGCAGCCTGAGCATCCCGGACTTCCCCGAAAAATCCTTCCGCAATACCCCGCATCCGAAGATGAACAGATAAAAGAGATTTTTCGGAACCGGAGCCAAAAGGAGTCATCCCGCCCGGCTGTTCCGGATAAACGCCCGTGACTGACGGTCAAAACGAAGCATGAAAATGACCATACCGCAGAGACGCATGACCGTGCGTCTTTACAGAAGGTCTTTGGGATAAAAATATTTTGTACGGGGCAAGAGAAAGCATCTCAGAAAAAAATCTTGTATTCCGGCCATAATTTGCGTAAAGCATACTCACCGGAATGCGTTTGCAGCTGAATGCGCGTACCGGATATATCAGTATACGGAGAGAAATAAAATGCACTATGAAGGAAATATGATCCGCCCCCCCAGTGAGGCCTACAGCATACTGCTGCAGGCAACCGTGGGATGTTCCCACAACAAATGCACTTTCTGCGGAGCCTACAAAGGGGAACGCTTTAAAATCAAGTCCGATGAAATCATTATGGCGGACATTGCCTATGCGGCAAAACACTATCCCCATATCCGCCGTCTTTTTATCTGTGAAGATCGGAAGCTGATTATTCCCCATAAACGCCTGCGGAATATTCTGCTGGAAATCCGCAGACAACTGCCCCGGATTACACGGGTGGGCGTATATGCCAACAGCAAAAGCATAGACCTGAAAAGCCCGGAGGAACTCCGGGAACTCCATGAACTGGGCATCGGCATTGCCTATATGGGACTGGAAAGCGGGGATGATGTCACCCTGAAAAATGTGCGCAAGGGGGCAACAGCGGAAAAGATGATCCGCATGGGACAAAAAATCCGGGAGGCCGGGATAAGACTTTCCATCACGGTGTTACTGGGCATCGCCGGAGAGGAACGCTCGGACATCCACGCCAAAGAAAGCGGACGGGTGCTTTCGGCCATTGATCCCGAATATGTGGGCGCGCTGAGCCTGATGCTGATACCGGGCACCCCCATGTATGAAGACCGCGCTTCCGGCAGATTCCGCCTTTTGGAAGCCGGAGAAATGCTCCGGGAACTCCGGACCATGATCGCCCATACCGATATGAGCCGGGGGCTTTTTCACGCCAACCACGCCTCCAACTATCTGCCCATCAAAGCCCGTCTGCCCAAAGACAAAGCAGCGGTACTGCAAACCATAGATCAGGCCCTGGCCGGTCAGATCAGCCTGAAACCCGAATGGCTGCGGGCCTTGTAGGAAAATTTTGAATTCCCGCTGTAAATCTGTATTTTGCCGTGAACCTGCCTATCCTGCGTTCCCGGGCCGGAGCCTCAATGGCATTAAGTTAAGCAGAAAATCCCCCTCCCCCGGCGGGGGAGGGTCGGGGAAGGGGAGAGCAACCGGTTGTAAATATAACCTGTTTACACCCTCCCCTGCCCCTCCCTCAGGGGAGGGGAGTCTTAACTTAATGGCAGTGAGGCCGGAGTCTGGGAACGAGTAAATAATGGCTGCATAAGGCATTTGATTTGCGACAGGGAGCGGATTATCATGGATCAGAAGATTACACTGAAGAATGCTGTTCTGTTTATAAATGAGATAAAATCAAAAATCCGGAAAAAGGAAGCATGATGAAAAGCCTTTCCATAGATCAGGGATGTCCGGATATTTTTACGATTCTGGATGAAATTGAGGAAAATCAGGAAATAATCGTCATATACCGGAACGGAAAACCGGTCGCCAGTATTTCGCCCTATAAACGGAAAGCTGCAAAGCGTATTACATCGCACCCGCTGATGAGCCGAATCAGTATCCGTTATGATCCGACAGAAGCATTGACGCAGGATGAATGGCCGGAGGAAGTCTGATGCTGCTCCTGGATACCT
>JAABRU010000025.1 GCA_011390755.1 Desulfobacteraceae bacterium
CGTTACGGGGCTCCGCCCCGTAACACCGGAGGTGAGGCTCCGCCTCATACTGTGTACGGGGCGGAGCCCCGGAAAAATGCGTTACGGGGCAGAGCCCCGTAACGGGTTGTGCAGGACTTTCATATAAACGGCCATGAATTGCATTGACAACGGAGCATGAAAGTTTTTTGTACGGGACGCGGAGTGTCCCCCAGCCGTTCCCGCGCGGAAAGTGGGAACGGGTTTTCTGTTTTGATTTATTATTCAGAAAAGTATAGCACAGAAAAACAGTTTTTTTAAAATCAGATTTTATTTTTATAACAGAATATGATAAAGAAGCGGCGAAATAAGTCGGATAAATATTGTAAATCCCCAGATAAAGGAGAACGGAATGAGCATCCCGGTCAAATATGAGGAGCCCGCATCGGGTATGGAAACCTTTAAAAAAATAACGGTAATGGCAGCCACCTGCATCGGACTGCTTATTATTCTGATCGGTCTGAAATACACTGTGGATATTTTTAACCTGATCTATGATGCCCTGAAAGAGCCGGAGCAGCTTCATGAAATTCTTGTCCGGCTGGGGGAAAATATCGGGGGGGATGCCCTGGATGTGACTGTCGGGAAAAAAACTATCCCCATATCCATGATTATGGCACTCATGGTATTTTGCGGGGGGGCAGTGGTTCTGGCCTGGCTGGCAATGGCCCTGATGCAGACCGGGGGAAAAATTGTTTCCTGGACGGCCGGAGACCGGGAAGCAGTGAAAAAAATTCTGCAATATGCCTTTGGAGATGCCATGAAAGTCCGCAAAAATTTTAAAAGCCCTAATCCGGATTAGAGGAATAATAACCTTTTCACCGAATTCTAACAAAATCCTAATCATTTTTTAATATTTCTGGTCTATATAATCCTGATTTTTGTAAAAAAAGAAATAAGAACTCATAATCTGCGAAATGTAAAACATATCGCCGGTTTTCTTAATTTAAATCAGGAGAATAGAGACAGAATGCAGACAATTATGGCAGTGGATGATTCGGAAAGTATCCGGCAGATGGTCAGTTTTTCTTTGAAAATGAAAAATTATAATGTGATGGAAGCGGAAAACGGCCGGGAAGCCTGTAAAAAAATGGAACAGTGCAAAGCGGATCTGCTCATTACCGATCTGGATATGCCGGAGATGAACGGCATTGAACTGATCCGGCATATGCGCCTGCTTCCCCATTATCAAAATACACCTGTAATTATTCTGACAACCCATTCGGATCGGGAAATGAAGCAGCAGGCAAAAGATGCCGGTGCCACGGCATGGATCACCAAACCTTTCCGGCCCAGTCAGCTGCTGTTACTGGTGGAAAAAGTTTTATGATTGTAAAGGTCGGGTTATTTATTCCGGATATTTATATAAACGGCCATGAGCAGTGACTCACAACGAAACATGAAAGCTGCGCGGAGTGCGAAAATTAAGGCCGAAGCCGGTTTTTCGCAGACACTTTCATATAAACGGCCATGACTGACCGTCACAGCGAAGCATGAAAGTTTCAACCCGGACTTGTTACGGGGCTCCGCCCCGTAACACCGGAGGTGAGGCTCCGCCTCATACTGTGTACGGGGCGGAGCCCCGGAAAAATGCGTTACGGGGCAGAGCCCCGTAACGAGTTGTAAAGGACTTTCATATAAACCGCCATGGCTGACCGTCACAGCGAAGCATGAAAGTTTCAACCCGGACTTGTTACGGGGCTCCGCCCCGTAACACCGGAGGTGAGGCTCCGCCTCACCCCATGCGTTCCCAGGCGGAGCCCGGGAACGGGTCAAAGCTGCGGAGGAGTCCCGAACTGAAAGTCCGGGACACTGAAATGATGGGGAAAATCCGGCCAAAATTCCGTTTCACTTCATTTTGGCACTCCAAAAATTTCTTAACTTAACGGCATTGGGGCAGAGTCAGGGAACGGGTCAAAGCTGCGCGGAGTGCGAAAATTAAGGCCGAAGGGCCGGTTTTTCGCAGACACTTTCATATAAACCGGCCATGACCGGACAGTCAAAACAGGACGATTCTTCTCTCAGAGCAGCAGCATTGGAAGGAAGTCTGTACAGAAGCCGGTTGACTGAATCATGGGAAAAACGTTCTCCTGATCCGGTTGTACTCTTTCTGCTTCGGCACAACTGAATGTTTTCGGTGAAGCAGTCTGAAAATTGATATAGTGCTCTGTTTCATTTAAAACTGAATCAATCCCGAAGGTCTGGCATGATTATAGAAAACATATTGAAATAAGATATTTAAATCCATAAGGTCTGACATGATTATGTCACCCCTCCGGGGTTCCGGGATTCTCTGAAAATTCTGTTTCTATAATCATATCAGCCCTTCGGGCTTATCAGCGTCCGACTCTTAATTCGCATTAAATATACTCAGCAGATCGAAAAGATTCTGTTTCCGGTCGGCAGTGCTTCCGCTTTCAGACTCCCCTCCCCTAACCCCTCCCGCAGGGGATGGGGATTATTTTGTTAAGGCAGTAGCATTGGTCCGGGGAGGGGGGGAAATTCAGGAAGTTTTCGATCTGCTGATACTATAACTATAGTTCAAAAGACAGGGTCAGCATGGTGGTGAAGGGCGCTCCCACATAATAACCCGTGTTTCCGGCACGGGTGTCGTCCATGGAACTGATGGCAGAAACATATTCCTCATCAAAAATATTGGAAAATTCCAGAGAAATCTTCAGGGCTTCAATAAAGGAAAGATGTTTCCGGGTGTAGGAAAGTTTCAGATCCGCGACCATATAATCATCCATTTCCTCTTTGTGTTCCGCATCTCCGTAGCGTTTGCCCAGATACCGCACCATGGGGACAATCTCAACGTCTTTGTATGTGAAAATCAGCCCGGTTTTCACAGACCATTCCGGGGTGTCTGCCACCTGCCGGTCTTCGGTATCCAGAATACTGCCCTGATAACTCATATCTTTGTCATAGGTAAGCACGGTCCAGGCCGGATTAAGAAAAAAGGTCAGATTGTCACGGAAATAAAAATTGCATTCCAGATCAATGCCGTATCCTGTGGCCTTCCCGATATTCTGATAATAGCTCAGATTCACTCTGGGATCATACACTGTGGTCAGCAGATTTTTGTGCTTTGTGTAAAAAAATGCAGGCATGATTTCCATCCGCTCTGTGCGGAAGCGTGCACCCAGTTCAAAATTGTCGGAAATTTCCATGTCGTATCCATTGAAAAGATCATTCAGTGTAACACCGGCTGTCTGAAATCCGGCCCGGTTCTGATTGTACAGGTTAATCAGGGGCATGTAGGCATAGGGACGGATCTGGTTGCGGCCATAGGCTGTATAAAATTCCAAACTGTCAGACAGAAAACAGTTTATGCCCAGGGTGGGCAGCAGTTCCTCATATTCCTTTTCCTCCCGGTACAGGTCCGCTCCTCTGACCAGTTCATAATCGGGCGCAGAAGAGGTGTAACCCTGACTCGCGGGATCCCTGTACCGGAAATATTTAAGACCGGCCTGCCAGTTGAAATTGCCGACATTACCGGACAGTTTGGCATAGGGACTGTGGACGCTTCCATTGTCATCACTTTCCATGTACATTCCGTGTCCTTTGAATGCAAAAGTGAGCGGATCATAATTCTGTGTGCGGATAATCATATCCGAGGATTCAAACCAGTAACCGAATGCGGCACTTCCCCATGAAAATTTTGCATCCATCTGTGAAATCAGTCCGTAGCGTTCAATATCCCGCATCCGTTTGGTGATGATACCTCCCCGGGAAACGGAACCGCCCAGAATTTCACTGTCCTCATCGGAATAATAGGGTCTGAATGTCATGCGGAAGGCATCGGAGATTGTCACGGGAATAATGGCAAGCATATCCCGGTTGGCATACTCACCGCTGTTGTATTTATAGTAATGAATGTCCTGTGCCCTGATACCGGTGAGATTTTCATTGTAATCCCTGTCATAATTTTTTCCCAATTCCTGCACTTCGGCATAACTCAGGGGTTTGTAAAGGCTCTGATCCAGTTCATTGGCATTGAACCATATTCTGATTTCATCTTTGTCCCGGACAGGCTGGCTGAGCATCACTCCCACATTGTGCCGGGGACCCGAATCACCCGGGCCTTTCCATTTTTCCGCGTCCGTATAGGAATAGGAAAGGGCAAGTCCGGTTCCGGTTCGGGGCAGTGCGCCCGAGTCAATTCTGGCAAAGGTGCGGCTGTAATGATTGTCACCGAAACCCTGGCTGAAATCAAAAGCGAATTCCTTTTCGGGCCAGCGGGAGCGGAGTTCCACGGCCCCGCCGCGTGCGCCCACACCGGTTCCCAGATCCGCAGGCACGGCCCCCTTGTAAACCGCTATGCTGTCAAAATTTTCGGTGTCATAAATATATTCCCTCGGCCCCATGGGATTGCCGCCGTAATTGGGAACCCCCTCCACGGTCATGGCACTGGAATATCCGCGCACACCGCGAATCCGCACATTTTTCTGCTCTGCGGCCAGTCCGTAGGGATCAATGCTTTCCACACTGATGCCCGGAATCATATTCAGGGCTTCATACACACTGACACCGGCCTTTGTTCCCAGGGCCTCCATTCCCTTTTTCGTGATTTCGCTTCCTGTGTAAACAGTTTCATTGGTCTGCCGGGTGGGGGTGAGCAGTTTTTCCCCCACAACCGTGATTTCTTCCATCCGTAGCGTGTTTTTGTCTGCTTCCTCTGCGTTTGCACACAGGGAAACCATCACCAGCATCATCATTCCCCAAAAAGACTTCTGCACCTTTTCCTCCTCTGAAATAATATTCTGATTTTGCACTGTACAGGACAATAATAAATGCGAATAAAGGGTTAAATCCGATGTTGTAAAATCAAGCGATTATAAACTCCGTTTTGGAAGTATGATTATATAATGCCCTGTTTTTTATCTCATCGGAAGTTTTTGACTCTTCATTGGCACAATAAAAATTTTGATATTATTTGATATAATGTTTTTGGTAAGATATGCCTGTTTAATGAGGCAGATTAACCTGACATTATTTAAATCAGCCACGAATGACACGAATCCGCACGAATCGTACAAACCGTAATTCGTGCAATCTGTGCAATTCGTGGTTGCAATATTAAATAATTTTTGTCCTGTACCATGCTGATTTTGATGAAAATTGGAAATACGTTCGCGCATTCCTGAAGTCTTCCCGGCTTCATTGATTATACCATTATTTGGTGGTGGGTCAAACCTGTTGATGAAACAGAATTCAGATTGCAGCAGCAGCAGAGACAGGGCATGCCCTGTCTCTGCGGATATCTGAATCCCGGATTCAGGATCAACGGATTTGACCCACCACCGAAAAATGTAGCGATGCCTGTACAGGCGGTTCTGATTCAGTTCCCCTGCATCCTATTTATGGGGATGTTCATGGGTTTCTTTGTCATGATCCGGATGATCGTGGTTGTGCGGGCCGTGATTTCCGCTGTGATCATGACCGTGATCATCTTTACCGCCTTCATGGGAATGGGGATGACTGTGTTCATGCTCATGAGCGTGCGCGTGACGGTGGACATGCTCATGACTGTGTTCTGTGCCGTCATGCTCGTGGGGGTGCTTATGCACATGACTGTGTTCATGCTCATGCGCATGTTTGTGTTTGTGATCGCCTTCCATACATATCACCTCCTTTCTCTGTTTTTCCGGACAGATTCAGTGTTCCTGCGGTTCAAAAAATATTTTATGGTTCACCAGGTTCATTCCGATGATCTTTCCCCTCACAATCTTCTGATCCCCGAAAATCCCCACCAGTTTCCAGGTATCTTTCTCTTCCGGTTCCACAATATCCACCGATTCCATAATCAGTTGTACCCCTTCTTTTTTCACCATATACGCATCGGCCTCACACATCTTTCATTACCTCCTCTATTTTCTCCATCGCTCTCTGTACCAGATGCGGCAGAGGTTCTTTGGAAATTCCCACAATCTCCACCCGTTCCTGTGACAGGGGCAGTACCACCTTGACTGCCGGACTGGATATGACGGCCGCCGCGATGCCGGGTGTCACCTCGCCCAGCATGGCATTGGGCCAGGTAATGGAAACCGGGCCGACAATACAGTCTGCCGCAGGCACAGTACGGCAGATGGCATTTTCCCCGGACGCGCACTGATTGGCCCCGGCTTTCAGTATGTTGGATGCGGCAATGGCATTGGTTCCCAGCGCAGTGATTTCCGCATAATCACCGTATGCTTCCCTCAGATATTTTACCAGGGTGGCACCGATGCCGCCTCCCTGACCGTCAATCACACAGATTTTTTTCAGCAATCCGGTCTCCGTCCTTTTTATATTTTCCGGCTGTTTTCATTCTCAATGGAGTGTCAAATATATTTCTGTACACTCAGAAAAGCTGCGGAGGAGTGCCAAACTGAAAATTTGGCAGACTTCCGGACTTTTGAAAAGGGTAAAAAATTTATTTGACAGTCCACTCAACACTTCGGTAAAAAATTTTGACTGGATAATTTCAGTAAGTTATAAAATTGATGAATCGGTAAAAAGTCCAAATTTCAAAAATCGCTATTAATAAAATCAGAGTGTTAATATGTATCAAAACCTGATTTTCGGACTTTTTACGAGATCATCATAAAATTCAACCGAAATATTCAGATGCAATGGTTTCAGATATTTATGTTTTTATGCTCTGTAACCCAGAAAAAATTGCCGAACCATTGATCCTGTATGAAAATGCTCCTGTATGAAAATGTCTGCGTACAGGGGGACTGATTTCTGATTGCAGTCCGGAGATAAAACTGTTTCAGATTTCCAGCTCCCGGTGAATCTGCTCCATCCATGGGGGAACAGCAGGATTTTCCGCACCGTAATAATTTAATGAATAGGGTTTGATATCTATAAGAGGACTGCCGTCTAAGGCTTCCAGTCCCTTTACCCGGAGGATATTTTCCCGGCGTTCCAGCAGGGGCACGGCCGACACCAGCACCGGATTGGGCCGGGCCGGACTGCATGTGGCAAAAATTCCCTGCAGCGGCAGATCCTCTCTGCCCATGGGATGAACCTGTTTCAGTCCCCGGCGTTCCGGGGCAATCAGATGGGGCCAGTACAGCACCAGAATATGGGAAAAACCTTCAATTCCTTCCAGAAGGTCTGTGAATTCCGTTTCAATCACCAGATCGGAAACCGTATTCTTTATCCGGTGATGGTATTCCCGTATTTTTTCCATCCGTTCTTTCAGGGCAAGCCCTTTTTCATCTGCCGTGAGCATGGATTCTTTGATCTCACTCCGGACTGCACCTATCGGGCGCAGGTGCATCTCCGGCCTTATCTGTTCTGCTTTCATATTTTATTCTCCTGTAAACAATTGTGATGTTTCCGTAAAAATTCGGAAAACCAGGTTTTCATACGCATTCATCTTTTGATTTTTATATGAAAGTGTCTGCGAAAAACCGGCTTCCGCCTTAATTTTCGCACTCCGCGCAGCTTTCATGCTTCGTTGTGACCGTCAGTCATGGCCGTTTATATGAAAGTCTCCTGCAGAGACGCACGGTGTGCGTCTCTGCGGTGTATTTTCATGCTTCGTTGTGACCCGGCGGTCATGGCGGTTTATATGAAAGTCTCCTGTAGAGACGCACGGTGTGCGTCTCTGCGGTGTATTTTCATAATTCGTAGTGACCCGGCGGTCATGGCCGTTTATAAGTAGCGGTTCAATGTCATTGACGTAAGACTCCCCTCCCTGAGGGAGGGGAATATTCTGCTTAGGTCAATGACATTGTAGCGCTTATCAAAAATCTGATTTTTTACAGATGCATCAGTTTTGCCGTTTCTTTTATTTTCCCGGCCAGACAGGCACTTGTCATGGCCAGGCTCTCCGGGTCCAGGTAATATTCTGCGTGCTTTGGAAAAAGAACGGTGCCGTATGCCGGAAAATCCTCATCCCCTTCACTGAAAAGCAGCAGAAGTGAAATGCGCGGGAGCGCATCAAAACGCATGATCAGATCATAGGCAAAACTTTCGTCCGCCCGCTTACCTCCCGACTTGCGGCATATATCTTCCGCTTTATCCCCTTTCCCTTCCAATGCCGAGGCAATTACATTTTCCGTAGCACTTGCAAAATAGTTCATATTCAAAAACTGTGCTGTCCGTTTAAAATCCTTAAAGGCGCTCCACTGCATATCCTCATATATCTGATCCGGACACAGAATCAGATAGTTGGAAAGGATGACAGACATCGCATAATCCGGGTTTTTTCCGGATTCATCTTGTATGGTTCCGTCCCGGCAGATACCCCATTCCTGCCCGAAAAAAGGCAGAAAAAACCGTTCCCCTTTCTGTTTCAGTCCGAGTATGTCTTTTACGGAAGACAGAACCGTATGGGCAATCTGCTGACGGTAATTCTCACGGTGTGTCTGAAAAATTTCTGCGGGATTTGTCATGTATCAGCCTCCTGTTTTAAATTTTTACACCCCCGGCCAGATACCGCCCCGGAATGTCCCTAATGGCAGGAGACGAAAGTCCTGCTGCCAGAAACAGCTTTTTCATTCCGGATTCATCGGGCAAAACATCGTCGGCCACCGCGGAATGCCCGCCGTGGTGCTTTGCCAGTTCCTCACGGCTCATGAGATGGGCGATAATGATCTTTGCACCGGGTTTCGCTACCCGTGCCATCTCCCGGAGTGCCGGAACCGGATTTTCAAAATGGGGGAAGGCAGCAAAGCAGATGACACGATCAAAAGAATCATCCCTGCAGGGAATATGATGCGCATCGGCCCTGAGTACTGCCGCAGCGGAAAAGCGGATTTTTTTCCGGGCTTCTTTCACCATCTTGGCGGAAATATCAAAAGCGCATATATGTCCGCTGTTTCCCACTATTTTCTGTAAATAGGGAAGCAGTGTGCCGGGGCCTGTACCTATATCCAGCACATGCTCCCCCGGACATACCCCGAATTCCGGAATCAGAGTTTCCAGACGATCCCGCACAACGGGGGGATAACAGTCTGCTTCCCAGTTTTCTGCCCTGCTGTCGAAAAATTCTGCCTGTGATTTCACAAACTGCCTCCTTAAAAACTGAAGCGGATACCGGCCATTGCGCTGATGCCGGGCATGGGATATCCGGGCTGATATTCATAATCCGTATCTGTCAGATTCTCCCCGGCCGCATATATTTCGCCTTTCAGTTTTCCCCCGCTGTCAAATTCACAGGCCAGTTTTCCGTTCAGGAGAAAATAACTGTCCACCGGATTTGCATTCTGCGCATCTTTGCGCCGGGCCTGGGAATCAGTGAACATTTTATCGGCATACTGACAGTCCAGATTCAGACTGAACACTTTCAGAAAACGCCAGTTTATTCCTGCACTGAAAGTGAATTCCGGGGCATAGGGCAGATCCGAAGGTTTTGTATCCAGCCAGGTCAGACCCGTAAACAGGGAGAGATTTTCGGCGGGATAAAAATGCAGGGCGGCTTCAGCACCCTGAATGCGGTATTTTTCAATATTGGCATATACCGGCGGCGGGGGCGGAGGCGGAACAATAACATAACGGTTTTTACCGTCATTGTAAAACCAGGTAAAATCGGCAGTCGCAAGGGAGCCGAAATGATGCTGTATCCCTATTTCGTAATGATCAGCGGTTTCGGCTTCCAAATTCTTCCAGCTGCGTCCCAAAGCCGGAATTATTTTTTCTGAAAACACAACCGCATCCAGTCCCGGATAAATGACCCCGCGGGAATAGCCCGCATGGAGTTCCGTGTCCCTGTAACCGAAAAGAAGACCCGCGCGGGGAGACCATTGTGCATCAAAATCACTGTGCTCATAATAACGCACACCGGCCGACGGTGTGATATACAATCCGTCTTTGCTGCCGAACTGCTGATTCAGGGCCATGTAGGGAGATATGATGGTAAAATCATGACCTTCCCAGCGATCCTTTGTGCCGTTACTGAATTTTGCCTCATATTCCCCATCGGTGACATCCCAATCCAAACCGCAGACAATTTCCCCGCCTGCCCATATGCGGATACTTTCTCTTGCTTTCAGACCGTAAAAAAGAAAATCATTGAAAAGGTCTTCCTGCAGTCCGGGCGTATCCGCGGGCTGATCCAGCCAGTCCCCTTTCCCTTTGTTCCGGTAAAGTTTCAGATGACCGTCTGCCAGCGCTGAACGGTTTTGCAGTGTGATGACATTCATCCATGCCCCTGTTTCATATCTTCCCTGAAACTGGGAGACATCCGCTCCTTCTGCTCCGGGATCATCCGCGTAATTATCATTCCATAGGGTGAACCAGGAAAGATACCACTGATCCGAAAAACGGTATCCCGCGCGGCCGTAGATATCCTGCATTTCTCCGTCCGAATTATCCCGGTGTCCGCCGGATCTGCGGTATCCTCCGCCCAGGTAATAATCAAAACCGCCCTGCCTGCCGCCGTGTTCGGCTTTGCCGATAAAGGTGCTGTGACCGCCCCCGGCGATTTCCCCTTTGCCCGCATACCCTTCCCTTTCCATCTTCCGGGGTACAATATTCACCACCCCGAAAGCATTGCCGAAAATATGGGGCTGGGGACTTTTGTGCACCTCTATGGATTGAGCCGGATCAATGGACATGAGATCCAGCAGGGGATGATTCCATACACTCATATACATGGGGATGCCGTCCACCAGGGTTTTGATTTCAGCCCCCGGACGGCTTGAACCCATGCCCCGGATGAAAATCGCCCCGCCGGACCCTCCGCCAAAAGAACCGATCAGATTATAACGGGAAATATTGACACCGGGGGTCCGCCGCAGCGCCGTCCCGATATCCTGGGCGTTGAGATCCCGAATCTGATCTTCCGAAACAAGGGTTTTCTGCCCTGCGAAGGCATCCACCGTATTCCCCTCAATCACCGGAGAGGCCGTGACGGTAATTTCATCCAGCAGAAATTCATCCCCCTCTTTGTGCCCTGCTTCTTCCGGAAAAACCGGATGGACAATGCACAGGGGACAGAGCAGGCAAAAGATTGTAAATACAGCTCTTATCTGTCTTGCCGGCGTTACAGAATTCATCATACTCCCTTTCCAAAATAAAAAAGGCCGCGAAGATGCTCCCTCCCTTTTGGAAGGAGTCAGCCTTCGTGGCCTTTTTACACTGCCCGGCATATGGCCGGATTTTCGTTTTTTTATTTTTTCTGCTGTCCGGCGGCTTCTGCCGCCTGTTTACATAAAGACATTTCTCTTACATGATATTCTTTTTCAAGTCAAGTTTTTTGTTTTTCCTTTTTTGAAACGCCGGTTGGTGGCTTCCCGCATGGTCTGAAATCCGGCATACAGCGGGGGAATCAGAAAAATACCCAGCAGGGTGGCCGCCAGCATACCGAAAAACACGGTATTGCCGATGGCCCGGCGACTGGCTGCTCCGGCCCCGGTGGCAATAATCATGGGAAAAACGCCCAGAATAAAAGAAAAGGCCGTCATCAGCACGGCCCGGAAACGCAGCCGCGCCCCGGTAATGGCGGCCTCATAAATGGAAACGCCTTCCTCCCGCTGTTCCCGTGCAAATTCCACGATAAGAATTGCATTTTTGGCGGCCAGTCCCACCAGCAGCACCAGACCGATCTGCGCGTAGATGGAAAGGGACAGATTCTGCATCAGCAGCCCTCCCAGGGCACCCAGTACGGCCACTGCAATGGAGATGATAACCGGCAGGGGCTGGGTCCAGCTTTCATACTGGGCCACCAGGAAAAGATAGCCGAACAGCAGGGCCAGCACCATCAGTATGACAGATTCATTGCTGATCTGCTTTTCCTGATAACTCATGCCGGACCATTCATATCCGTATCCCGCGGGCAGGGTCTTTTCCGCAATTTCTTCCACCCTGCGCAGGACATCCCCCGAACTGATTCCGGGAACGGCCGCGCCGATAAAACCGGCGGTGGAAAAAAGATTATAACGGGATACGGACTGGGGACCGAGTACCGTGGATACCGTGAGCAGACTGGACAGGGGAACCATGTGATTGTCATCACTGCGCACATACAGACGGCTGATATCCTCCACCGTATCCCGGTAGGAGGCCTGGGCCTGCACCGTAACCCGGAAAACCCGGTCATTTAAATTAATATCATTGACATAACGGGACCCCAGGTATGCCTGCAGGGTGGAAAATACCCGGCTGACCGGTATGTTAAGGGTTCTGGTCTTGGTCCGATCCAGATGGACGGATAACTGGGGGACATTGGCCGAATAGGTGGAAAAGGCATAGGCAATCGAGGGATCCCGGTGTAAGGCGACCATGAGACCCTTTGTCACTCCGTCCAGCTCCTGGGAAGACTGGCCTTCCAGGGCCTGCAGACGCAGATCAAATCCGCCGGACATGCCCAGCCCCTGAATGGCAGGCGGAACAAAAACATTGATATTGGCCCCGCTGACTGCAGCACCGATTCCCCGGATTTTGTTCTGAATGGCCGTGATCTGCGCATCCGGTGTCCTGCGTTCATCCCAGGGCAGCAGCCCCACAAAGGCAATCCCCGCGTTTTCTCCTGCCCCGCTGATCAGACTGAAACCGCGTACCCCGATGACAAAATCCACTCCTTCAAGACTTTTGATCCGGCCGGAGAGATGATCCACCAGTTCCGCTGTCCGGGCAAAGGCTGCCCCGTCCGGAAGCTGAACATCCACAATGAGAAAGCCCTTGTCTTCCTGGGGCAGAAAACTGCCGGGCAGAATATCAAAAAGCCGCCAGACCCCGAAAGCAATGATGAGCAGCAGCAGGATGGCCACGATGATTTTGCGCACCAGCCAGCCGGATACCGATACATAAATATTGCGGGAGCCGTTGAGCAGACGGTTGAACCAGGCCAGGGGCCCCCTGCGCACTTCACGGGGAGTATTCAGTAAAAGGGAACACAGGGCCGGACTCAGGGAAAGGGCGTTGATGCTGGACAGCAGCACTGCCACGCAGATGGTTACGGCAAACTGCCGGTAAATCTGACCGGTAATGCCCGGCAGAAAACCCACGGGTACGAATACGGCCAGCAGCACCAGGGTGGTGGCAATAATGGGGCCTGTCACCTGCTCCATGGAGCGGATGGTCGCTGCCTTTGCATCCAGTTTTTCGTCCATCATCACCCGTTGAACATTTTCCACCACGACAATGGCATCATCCACAACCAGACCGATGGCCAGAATCAGGGCAAAAAGCGTAATGGTGTTGACGGAATATCCCAGTGCCAGCAGCAGGGCAAATGTGCCGATGAGGGAAACCGGTATGGACAGGGTGGGGATCAGGGTGGCCCGCCAGTCCTGAAGAAAGATATAGGTGACGCAGACCACCAGAAAAAAGGTCAGCATCAGGGTCGTGACAATCTCTTCGATAGCCGAAGACACGAATCTGGTGGCATCGTAGATCACACCGTAGCGGACCCCCTGCGGAAGGCGGGATTCCAGTTTTCTGAGTTCCGCACGCACATTTTTCATGGTCTGCAGGGCGTTGCTGCCGGGGGTCTGGTAAACCGCCAGCGGCATTCCCTGCTTGCCGTTCATGGTGGATTTATGGGAGTAGGAAGCACTGCCCAGCTCTATCCCGGCCACATCCCCCAGGCGCACCAGACCGCCCTGGGCATTGGTCTGCACCACAATATTGCGAAACTCCTCCACACTGGATAAACGCCCCCGGACCTGCAGACTGTACTGCACCTGCTGATCTTTTTCCATGGGGGCCGTGCCGATGGAACCGGCAGCGGCCTGAATATTCTGTTCCCGGATGGCGGCGATAACGTCATCCGCAGTCAGTTGTAAAGAGGTGAGCCGCGTGGGATCCAACCATATCCGCATACTGTATTCATGATTTCCGAAAGAAGCTGCATCGCTGACCCCGTCCAGACGCATCAGGGCATCGCGGATATTGATGAGTACCCAGTTGGCCAGAGGCAGCACATCACGGGCGGGATCATCATAATAGAAAAAGAGAACCCCCAGCATGTCTGAAGATCGCTGACGTACCGAAATCCCCAGTTCCGTCACTTCTTTGGGCAACTGGGACTGGGCCTCCTGAACACGGTTGAGGATATTGACCTGGGCAATGTCCGGATTGGTTCCCACGGCAAAGGTGACGGAAAGGGAATAACCGCCGTTATTGGTGCAGCTGGAAGACATATAGAGCATATCATCCACACCGTTGATCTGGGATTCCAGGGGCGAGGCCACGGATGCCGCCACTTCTTCGGCATTGGCACCCGGATAGGATGTCTGCACCCGGATTTCCGGCGGAACGATATTGTCCGGATACTCTGCCACCGGGATATTGAACATGGCCAGTATCCCGGCAAAGGTAATCACCAGCGACACGACCATGGCCAGGCGGGGACGCGCGATAAATATTCTGGAAAGCATGACAGTCCCTCCTGTTTACTGTTTCACCGGGTTTTTTGCAGCGGGCCGGGGATTTACGGTGATACCGGAGCGGACTTTCTGCACCCCGGACACCACAACACTTTCTCCGGGCATGAGCCCGCTTTTTACAACCCATTCCGTGCCCATGGCAACTCCGGTGAGGATATTGCGGCGCTGTACGCGCTTATCCGCATCCACGATAAAAACATACTGTCCCTCCCGGTCTTCCAGTACCGCGCTCTGGGGCACCACAGGCATTTTCCGGGGATTGGCAAGACTGAGCAGAACCCTTACATACTGACCGGGGACCAGGATTTCATCCGGATTGTCGAAAACCGCGTATACCGCCACTGTGCCGGTGGCCTTATCCACCTCATTATCCGCAAACTCAATACGGCCGCTTTGCTCATACAGACCCGCGTTGGGCAGGCGGATCCGGGGAACCATATCTTTTTTGGCATCTTCAAAGGACAGTCCCTTTGATTTTATATCCAATAATACATTCAGCCGGTCGCTTTCGCTGACCGAGTACACCACGCGGATGGGATTCATCTGCACAATCCGGGCCAGTTTTCCCGAATCCGGTCCCACCAGATTTCCTTTTGTAATATTGGAAATACCGATACGGCCGCTGATGGGGGCCTCAATGGTGGTATAATTCAGATTCAGACGGGATACTTCCAGATTGGCAAGGGCCTCTTCCACTTTGGACTGCGCCCCCTGTTCTTCGGCCCTTGCGGTTTCCAAATCGGTTTCGGATACACCGCCCATACTGACGGCTGCAAGGCGTTTGCGGTACTGGCGGGCTTTGCTCAGGGCGGCTTTTGCCTCCGCAACTTTGGCCTTGTCCGCGTTGACCTTTGCCCCGTAGGGGGCCTGCTCAATCACATAAAGCAGATCCCCGGCTTTCACCCGGCTGCCCTCTTTAAATTCAACTTTTTCCAGATAACCCTGTACCCTGGCCTGAATATCAACGGACTGGATGGCCTCAATTCTGCCCACATATTCCATGGGCGGGTTGACCACCTTTTCCGTAATCAGCGCCACATCCACCATCGGCGGCGGTCCCGCGGGGGGGGCTCCGGTACAGGGAACTACGGACAAATTTGCAAAAAACAGTGTCATCAGGCTGATACAAAAAACCTGCATCCCTTTTTTCCGGCAGTACCGGAATAAAATCTTTCCGCTGTGCATATCACCCTCTGTTTGTTTTGAATAATTATCTTTTTTGAATTCAGACAGTTTCTGACGGTATGAATATAAATTTCCACAGATTTCCGCTATCAATAGCAAAAAAGATTGACATTTTCAAATAATTTTTTAAAATAATTTTTTAAGATAAAATAGTCTTTGAGAAAGGAGTGCGAAAATTATTTTTGGCCCGCGCTCCGAGGGAGCACGGGCCAAAGACCGCTCCGCCTTTCGCATTCCGGGTTTCTCTGAATAAAATACTGAATATAATCAGTATGAAAAATTTTTCTCTAAGGGGATCTTGCATTACAGGTGTATTGCATAGGCCCGGCATGGGCGGCTTCGGGACATATGCAATATGTCCTGACAAAAAAATCAGGGGATTTGCCCCGCCACCGGATATTCGACAGTATGCAGCAGGGGAGTATTTTTATGGCAAAACGGAAAGACGGCAAAGAAACCAGGCGGAAACTGCTGGATACTGCCTGTGAAGTATTTGCAGAAAAGGGTTTTCAGGCTGCCAAAGTTACCGAAATCTGCCGCCGGGCAGGTGTGAATGTGGCGGCAGTCAGTTATTATTTCGGGGATAAGGAATCCCTGTATACGAGTGCATGGCGGCAGACGGTGGAAGATTTTCTCTCTTCGGATATTCCGCCGCCGGAAGATCTGCCCCCGGAAGAACGTCTTTTCATAACTATCCGCAGCATCATCCGGAAAATCCTGAGCATTGATACAGACAAAGGGTATTTCCGGCGGCTCGAAATGATGGAAATGGCCAATCCGACCGGACTGGTGGATAATGCCTGGAAAGAGCTGATCGGTCCGCGGCAGCAGAAACTGCTGAAAATCATCCGGGACATCATGGGGCCTGCTGCATCCGAAAATGCGGTCAGACTCTGCGGCATGAGTATTATTAACCAGTGCCGGGGCTATATCCTGATGCAGAAAAACCGTTTGGCTTTTTTGGAAAGTGAAGAACTGACACCGGAAAAAGCCGATCAGATTATAGAACACATCAGCCGTTTTTCCATTGCGGGGATCAAAGGTGTCTGCAATTCCTGAACACAGAAACTGCTTATGCGGGCGGCCCCGGGGATGATCAGTTTTTTATCATCATCTAATCATCCTCCGAAGAGGGTATGACAATAAAATCATCAAAATCGGACGGGTCCGGCTCCGGATAGTGATACAGGGATACTTCTTTGAGAAGCAGTGTGAACACACTGCCTTTTCCGGGAATGCTCTGCACCGATATGTTTCCGTTCATCATTTCAGACAGTTTTTTCACCAGTGCCAGTCCCAGCCCGATCCCTTCATACCGTTTACTTGTTTTCCCATCCTGCTGATAAAAGTGATCAAATATATACTTCAGTTCTTCCCGGGGTATCCCGATCCCTGTATCTTCCACTGCAATGCGGAGGGAAATTTTTTCATTCCCCCTGTCCGGATGTTCACAGGACACCGATATGCGGACATATCCTTCATGGGTAAATTTCACCGCATTGCCGACCAGGTTGAATAATATCTGGCGAAATCTGATCTCATCGAGCAGCAGCATATCCGGGAGATCCCCGTCTGTTTCTACATGAAACCCAATTCCTTTTTCTTTGCACTGGAACGTGAATATTTTTTTGATTTTATATAAGATATGCTTTATATCCACCGGCTCGGAAGACATCAGCATCTTTCCGGCCTGCATTTTTGATAAATCCAGAATATCATTCATGAGTCCGAGCAGGGCATTTCCGCTGGAAATAACCGTGTCCAGATACTCCTGCTGGTTCCGGTCTTCTGTACTGCTGCGCAGTAAGCCGCTGAACCCGATAATGGCATTCAGGGGGGTACGGATTTCATGGGTCATATTTGCAATAAATTCCGATTTCATCCGGTGGGCGGTCTCCATTTCCTGTTCCGCTTTTTTCCGGGAAGAAATATCTTCAATAATGGACAGGATATAATTTTTATCTTCTTCCGGATGCTGCAAAAGGGATAAGGTTATACGGATCCAGACAGGACGCTGATGTTTTGTTAAAATTTTTTTTTCATTTTTGATAATCCGGCCCGGATCTGCCAAAATCTTCTGTATATCGGCCCGGACTGCGTCCGCATCATTTTGTATCAGCTCACAGACTGTCATGGACAGCAGTTCTGTTTCACTGTAATCTGAAATACTGCAGTACTGATGATTGACTTTCAGAAAATTTCCCCGGGCATCCAGATGGGCAATTCCGACCCCCGCCTGCTCAAAGGTGGCCCGGTATCTCTCTTCCTGCGTTTTCAGCTGCTTTTTCAGTGCAATGGCTTCCAGGGCATTGTCTATGATCAGCTTCATTTCATAGTCATCCCAGGGCTTTGAGAAAAAATAATACACTTTTCCTTTATTGATGGCATTGATGACCGCGTCAATATCGCTGTAACCGGTCAGAATCATCCGCACCGTATTCGGAAATGCATGTAAGACTTTTTCCAGAAATTCAACCCCCGTTATATTGGGCATCCGCTGATCGGAAATGACAACATGGATTTCATTTTTGGAAATTATTTCAAAACCTTCATCCGCTGATTCCGCTGTATATATGTCATAGTAATCTTCAAAAAGATATTTGAAGCTGGTGAGATTTTCTTTTTCATCGTCAACGATCAGAACGCTGTATTTATGTCTTTTTTTCATTTTTTCCTCACATTCATCATCAATTGGAAAGATCAGGATGCCTCCGATGGAAAAATCAGGATGTCTCCGATGGAATATAAATGGTAAAACAGGCCCCTTTTCCGACTTCGCTTTTCACATCAATCCATCCGCCGTGACTTTCGATAATTGCCAGACTGATAGACAGTCCCAACCCCGTGCCGCTGCCCACATCCTTACTGGTAAAAAAAGGATCAAAAATACGGTCCCGGATTTCTTCCGGAATTCCCGGGCCGGTATCGGATATTTCCACCCGGACATATTCTTTACCCTCCTGATGAATCAGATCGGTTCGGATGCGGATGCTTTCATCATTGCCCGGTTCTTTTTTGCTTTTGACGGCATCCACGGCATTTCGCAGGATATTCAGAAAAAGCTGGTTGAGTTTTCCGGGGTAACAGATAATATCGGGAATTTCACCGTATTCTTTCCGCACAGAGATAATATTCTGATACTGACTGTGCAGCAGAATCAGGGTGGAATCCATATTCTGATGAATATCGGCTTTCTTTTTTTCTGCCTCATCCAGCCGGGAAAATGTCCGCAGTCCTTTGACAATCTGTATGGAACGCTCTGCCCCGGAATTAATATTGGAAGTCAGTTCATTAATGGCAGAGATAAGTGCCCCGGGTTCTGTATCTTCCTTAAACTGCCGGATGATCGGGGAAATTTTCTCTTCTGCTGTTTCTTTGTCAATTCTTTCCAGCAGGGGGATAATTTTGCCCAGCTTTTTTTTCAAAGCCCTTGCACTTGCATTGATAAAATTGATGGGATTATTGATTTCATGGGCAATTCCGGCCGTCAGCACCCCCAGAGAGGCCATTTTTTCAGACTGCACCAGTTTGGACTGCGCATCTTTGAGTTCCGAAAGAGTGCGTTCCAGTTCCCGGTTTTTTATTTCCATATCCGTCCGGTACTGCATGAGTTTGAGGTGGGTGTTGACACGGGCAAGCACTTCGTCCACATGGAAGGGCTTGGTAATATAGTCCACACCGCCCAGGGAAAAGGCTTTGACTTTGTCAATGGTTTCCGTAAGTGCACTCATAAATATCACCGGAATATCCCGGACGGTCTTATCGGCTTTCAGCCGGGTGCAGACTTCATAACCGTCCATTTCCGGCATCATAATGTCCAGCAGAATCAGGTCCGGCGGATCATTGAAAACCGCGCGCAGTGCCATTGCCGCCTTGGGAAAGGGACGGACTTCATAACCCTGTTTTGCCAGTATGTCTTCCACAACGGCCAGATTGGTCGCGGTATCGTCAATTACCATGATATTCGGTGTTTTTCCCATTTTTAGGACTCCAGTATCCGGGCCAGGGTTTCATATTCATATTGCGCCGCCAGTCGGAAAAGTTTTTCTGCCGTCTCCCTGTCATATGTTTCCGCCTGCTTTATACAGGCATTTATTTTTTTACTATAACCGTTTATCACCGCATTGTACATCTCTGTTTTCAGTTCCGCGGGCAGGGCCTGCAGGGATTCTTTTGACAGGGGGATGCCCCCTTTTCTTTCAGGATCGGCTCCCTTCTCCTCTTCTTTGTCTTCATACTCATACATAATACCGGTATGTTTCCGGATGAGTTCCAGCAGTTCATTTTCCCGGAAAGGTTTGCAGACAAATTCCGCAGCCCCGTATTCAATAATTTTCTTTTCCTCATGCTCCAGCACACTGGCACTGACCGCGAATATCAGGGCCTTTTCTCCGCCCGGCATGGATTTGATTTTTTTGGTGGCCGCAAAACCGTCCATCACCGGCATAATCATATCCATAAGGATAAGATGGGGAGACCAGGATTTATACATGTTCACGGCCTCTTCCCCGTTGACAGCCTGCTGCACGGTAAAGCCCAGGGAAGAAAGCATTTTCACCAGCACATCCCGGTTGGTTTTCCGGTCATCGGCCACCAGAATACGGATTTCCCCCTGCCCGGGGGCAATGCCCGTGACATATCCGGGAAGAATTTCTTCGCCGGTATTTTTGACTTCCCCCTCCTGCAAAGGAATGTAAAAGCGGAAAAGACTGCCTTTTTTTTCGCTGCTCCGCACAGAAAGCTTTCCGCCCATGAGTTTGCAGAAACCCGCGCTGATGGCCAGCCCCAGTCCTGTTCCGCCTTCGCTGTTCCGGCCGCTGGCGGTCTGCTCGAAATACTGAAAAAGTCTGCCCTGCTCTTCGGGTGCAATCCCCATCCCGCTATCCTCCACTTCAAAAAACAGACGGGCGGCAGATGCCTCCTCTTTGTCTTTTTCTGTGTAAATCCGAAGGATAATATGTCCCTTTTGGGTAAATTTAACCGCATTTCCCAAAAGGTTGATCAGTATCTGCCGCAGCTTTCCCTCATCGCTTTTGATATACCGGGGGAAATCCCCTTTTTTTTCCACAAAAAAACGAAGACCTGCCGATTCGGTGCGAATCCGGAACATGTTTTCCAGATCATCTGTCAGTGCCAAAAGATCAAAACTGTCTTCCCTGAGTATTTCCCGGCCGGATTCTATTTTTGACATTTCCAGAATATCATTGAGCAGGCAGAGGAGGTGTTCACCGCTGCGCCATATGGTGCGCAGATTTTCCTTATGCTCTCCCTGCAGACTCCGATCACGGAGCATCATCTGGGAAAAACCCAGGATGGCATTCATGGGGGTGCGGATTTCATGGGACATATTGGCCAGAAAAATACTTTTGGCCCGGTTTGCCGCAGTGGCTTCATCCCTGGCCTTGCGAAGGGCCTCTTCTGCTTTCATTTTTTCTGCAATCACTTTCTGCAGACGGCGGTTCCAGAACAGGATCAGGATAAAAATGACCGCGACAGCACTTCCGGTTTTCAGAAGCAGGGAACGGACATAATCCATATTGATTCCGTATTCAAAGCGGACCGAAAACCATTTTTGCTGAATACTGCTCCGCTCCTGTTCCGTAATGGAGGCAAGTCCTTTGTTGAGTATGGAAAGCAGCTCGGGCCAGTCTTTTCGGACACCGAAACGCAGACGTTCAAATTCCCGGTTTAACTGGGCCGGTGCGGCAACTTTGAGATTCGTGATATTCATTTTCTGCATCAGAAAACTGCATACCGCCAGATTGCCCACATAAGCATCTGCCTTGCCGGTATAAAGGGCCTTCAGACCTTCGGCAGGTGTTCGGGTCAGTAAAAGGGAAATATCCGGATATCCGCTTTCCAGCTGCCGGTGCGCGACATAATCTTTGACCACGGCAACCGTTTTACGGGCCAAATCACTGAGATCACCGAGCAGGGGAGATTCTTTCCGCACAAGAATCACCAGGGGATAGGAAATATAGGGTTCTGTAAAATTCAGATAGCTTTTCCGCCGGGGGGTTTCGGCAATGCAGGGGATGACATCCATCTGTTTTTCCTCTGCCCTGCGGATGACCTCCGACCAGCTCAGACTGGGAACCGCCTTCATGGAGATTCCCAGGCGTTCATTGAGCAGACGGACGTAATCCGATGCCATTCCCATATGGGTGATGCCGTCTTCGCCCATATAGTCAAAGGGGGGCCAGGCCGGATCAATTCCCAGACGGATATCACGGTGTGCTTCCAGCCATTTTCTCTCTGCTGCTGTCAGGCGGATATAGCTGTCCTGATTTTCCCGGAAACGGCGGATTTCCGGATTCCGTACCCATTTTTTTTCTATTTGGGCCAGTTCTTTGTTGCTGATGGCATTCAGCCCCTCATCCGCGGCAGACAGCATATCCGTGTCCCCTTTTTTTACGGCCGCATACATATGCTCCGTCAGAGAAATATGTTTCTGCCGGGTGAACATATCCCCTGCATTTAATTTTTCCAGATAATAAAGGGTTACCGGAATTTTTTCAAAAAAGGCATCTGTCTTTTTTTCCGATGCCGCCCGGATCATGGTCGGGGCATCCGGGAATATGACAATATCGGAGGACGGGTAATGTTTCCGGAGATAGTTCAGTTCAGAGGTTCCGTAGACAGCTCCGTATTTCCATGCAGCGGGATCTGTGTTTTTCGCATCATTCCGGGCAAAAAGGCCGGAGGAAACCTGGTAAAAAGGCTGGGTGAAATCCAGTTTTTTCTGCCTGTTTCCGTTCAGAAACACGGCAGAGCATATATCCGCATCCCCTGCGGCAAGGGTATATACCGCATCATTGCGGTCTGAAACCCGGAATTCAATTATCCGGCCGCTTTTTTCCGCCCACAGATTCCATATATCAACGATCATTCCCAGGGGTTTTCCCTCCAGACTGAGTCCGGAAAAGGGCATATACTCATCGGCAAGGGAAATCACCGGCACATCATCGGTTTTGATATCCGAGGCCCCCATCCATCTGCGGACAATCCGGGCCTTTTCTCCTGCGGATACTGCCTCCATGCCCTGCCGGATCCGGCGGACAAGTTCCGGATTCCCTTCGGCCACAGCCGCATAAAACATGCTTTTGTACAGGGGAAGCGAGACATTATACCGGAACTGCTGCAAAAGATTCCGCCTGTTCAGGTGATACAGCGCAATGGGGGTATCTTTGATAAAGACCCGTATGTTTCCGTTTTCCACTGCATCAAACAGGGCCCTGTTATCTTTATAAACAGAAAAAACAGCATCGGGCAGTCTTTTCCGCATATAATGCACGGCAAAATCCCCCCGGATAAGACCGATTCTGAAAGGAAGCAGATCTTCGGGATCATGGATATCGTAAATGCTTTTATGATGGAAAAAATGTGTTTCCACCGGATACAGGGGCGCGGCATAATCCAGATATATGTCTCTTTCGCTGCTTTTGATAAGTCCGGCATGAATGTCCGCTTTCCCCTCCTGCAGCATTGTCAGGGTTTCATTCCAGGGAGCGCTGATAAATTCCGTTTCGGTTCCGCTTTTTTCCGCCCACAGTTTCCAAAAATCAGTAAACATGCCCGCGGGATTTCCGGAATCATCTGTAAAGTGGAGGGGGGCGGAATCTGTGCTGATGGCAATCCGGACTTTCGGATAGGCACTGCTGCCGGGAGAAACCCGCGGAGGTTTTCCGGCCTCTTTCTGATCCGCGGATTCCTGCCCGTATTCTTCATACACCGGAGGGGCTTTTGCAGGGGAAACCGGAAGATCCGGATCATAACCCGCCAGCCGGAGCAGTCTTTTGGCTTCCCCAGTATCATGGACATGGGGTTTCAGCGCGCTGTTATATCCGAATCCGCCCGGCAGAAAGCAGGTGGCCAGCCGCATTCCGTAGCCCATGTAAATATTTTTGAGTATATCATCCCAGTCAACAGCATGGTTCAAAGCCCTGCGGACGCGGATGTCATGAAAAGGCGGACTCTTCTGATTGAGTTCCATCTGATAGGAGCGGGTTCCCCATACGGACAGCACTTTGATGTCATGATAATGTTCAAGTTCTTTCACCATAGAGGGCGGCACATTCTGCATCATGGATAATTCCCCGGCAATGAGTGCGCGCAGGCGTTTCAGGGGATCAGGCATGGTTTTGAAGATAACCCTGCTGATCCGGGCCGGTGCCGCGGGCGGCAGATGGGGGGAGCCGCCGTAATACTCCGGAAAGCGTTCCAGAATAATTTCTTTGTTTACATCTCCCCGGACAAAGCGGTAGGGGCCGGTGCCCACCGGGTGTTCGGCAAAAGCGGTCTCTCCTGCTTCCCGGATATATTTTTCCGGTACAATCTGAAAATGCACCAGGGCCTGGAGAAAAGCCGGAAAGGCACGGGTCAGGATAAATCTGACATGCCGCCCATCTGTTTTTTCCACACCGGCAAGGGGCCCCAGCAGATCCCTGCGGGGGCTCGACTGTCCCCGTATGCTGCCGGGTGTCAGTATACGGTGAAAGGTGAACAGTATATCTTCGGGTCCCATGGGATCTCCGTTATGAAATTTCACATCTGTGCGCAGCCGGAAAATATAATTTTTTTCATCTTCCCGTGTCCATGATTCGGCCAGCTGGGGAACAACAATGCCGTTGTGCCTGCGTGTCACCAGTCCGTCAAACATATTGCGGAGCACAGTTTCGGTTTCCCGGTTGCGGTACATTGCCGGATCAAGAGAATGGAAAGCATCTGTATTCATGCCTGCAACAAAGGTTTCTCCTTTTTTCAGGCGGACATCATGCAGATTGATCCGGTTGTCCATGGCGGGGCTGAAATTTTCAACATCTTTTGAAACCGCTTCAATATTGGCCAGGGTATAACCGAAAACCCAGGGGACTTCCGCAAAAAGGATGTCCTGAATTTCATGATATGCCTCTTTCCGCTCCCGTACACCGGAGGAAGTGGAAGCGGTACGGAGAAGTTCATCAATTTTCGGATTGGAATAAAAAGAAAAATTCCCTCTTCCCTTTGTCGTCAGTTTGGGATCTGCCAAATCATAGGGATCAAAAAAAGCACTGCCCCAGTCTGTCAGATAAGCTGCGGCCTTTCCGCCTTTGATTTTTTTCAGTAATAAGGAAGAATCTGAAATAATGACATTTACCTGTATCCCGACTGCCGCCAGCTGCCGCGCAATGGCATGGGCCTCCTTTGCCCTGTATGGCGGCGCGTCAAGGTCAAAGCACAACTGCTTTGCCGGGCTTATTCCGTGAAAGGATAAGAAAAAGAATAGGGAAATGAAAAATTTTATGTATTTTTTCATTCAGAAATCCAATTATTTTAATGAACCGGGGAAGAAGGGTTGCCATATCCGCGCGTAATGTACAGCAGACTGTTATATCCCTTCGGGAATTCCTAATCTATTGCATTATGAATGGCAAGAAAAAAAGAGCAAAATAAGATTTATCTCTTTTTCGGATGATCAAAAAAGCGGATTGCCCCTGCCATTGAGGACCTGCTATTATTTTGCTCAATGAAATCATGGATCAACATTCAGATTATCAATTTGACTTTTCAGATGTTTCTGTGAGACTGTTCCTTTTTTTTGAGGTTTTGTATTATATGTCTCATAACTTCCGTTATGAAATCAGGTGTATAAAATCAATTTTCCGGGCAGGGGGTCAAAAAGGCTGATGCATGAAATATCTGACAGCAGGGGCCTATGGCACAGACCCGGCAGGGGCGGCTCCGGGCGTATGCACTAGGCTTTTACATAAAAAAAATCAGTGGATTGGTTCATCACCATTTTTCAATGGGGTGTTCAGTATTTATGGAGGAAAAAGGAATGCAGGGAAGAAATGTTTTTGCGACAAAATGGGGAATTATCGGAGTGGGAGCCGCTATCGGCATTCTGGCCCCGGTTTTACAGAAATTGGGCAATCCCGGAAATATGGGAATCTGCGTGGCCTGCTTTGAGCGGGACATTGCAGGCGCACTCGGTCTTCACCGGGCCGGGGTTGTGCAGTATATCCGGCCTGAAATCATCGGTTTTGTGCTTGGTTCAATGCTTGCCGCGTATCTGTTCAAAGAATTCCGCCCGCGGCTCGGATCCGCCCCCATTGTCCGCTTTGTTCTGGGCGTTTTTGCCATGATCGGCGCGCTGGTGTTTCTGGGATGTCCCTGGCGCGCGGTGCTGCGGATTGCGGGCGGAGACGGCAACGGCATAGTGGGACTGCTGGGTCTGACTTTCGGCATCTGGATTGGAACTCTGTTTTTCAAAAAAGGATACAATCTGGGGCGTACCCAGGCAACACATACTGCCGCAGGATGGATGATGCCCCTGATTATGCTGGGATTTCTGATACTGATGCTCCTTTTTCCGCAGGTGGAAGGTCAGGACAGAAGCGGGGTTTTGTTTTACAGCCTCAAAGGTCCCGGGGCCATGCACGCGCCCCTGTTTCCGGCTGTAATCGCGGGACTCGGCATCGGTTTTCTGGCCCAGCGCAGCCGCTTCTGCACCATGGGCGCGATCCGTGATCTGCTGATCTTCGGTCAGATTCATCTGCTGCGCGGTTTCATCAGTCTGATTGTTTTTGCGTTTTTAACCAATATGGCTCTGGGACAGTTCAAACCGGGCTTTGCGGGCCAGCCGGTGGCGCACACCATGCATGTATGGAATTTTGCGGGCATGGCCCTGGCCGGGCTTGCCTTTGCCCTGGCCGGGGGATGTCCCGGACGGCAGCTTTTTCTGTCGGGCGAAGGGGACGGGGATGCGGCCGTATTTGTGCTGGGAATGATCACGGGCGCGGGATTTGCCCATAATTTCGGGCTGGCAAGTTCTCCCAAAGGTGTAGGCCCCTATGGAATTTCCGCAGTCATTATCGGTCTTTCGGTCTGCCTGTTTATCGGTTTTACCATGAGAAAGAACATTGCAAAGGAGGTATGAAAATGACGACAGTTGATGCCAGAGGTCTTTCCTGTCCCCAGCCCGTAATCCTGACACTGGATGAAATCAAAAAAGGAAATGACAGAGAAATCATTGTGCTGGTGGATACCGATACATCCAAAGAAAATGTGATGCGGGCCGCCGGAAGCCAGGATTGTCAGGTCAAAGATGTATCCCCTGAAGGGGAGGGATACCGCATTGTGATTGAAAAGGCATGAGCCGTGTTCGGATTTCTAAGAAAAAAGTCGGAGCCGGATAAAAAAAAGAGCAGAACATCCGCTGATCGCGGCATTCTGGTGTTTGAAAATACCGCTGAGGTCATTCAGGCGGAAAATGTGCTGAAAAAAGCCGGGTGGCAGGTCCGGGTCATGGGCCCGCCTCCGGAAATTCAGAGCGGATGCGATCTGGTCATTGAATTTCCGCTGACAGCGGAACTGAATATTGTGCGGGAACTGCGTAAAGCCGGAATTCCGCCGCTTCAGACAGTGCCGGTAACTGCTCCCCTGCTGACACCGGTGAGTCTCTTTCACACAAAGGATTTCGGAAAATATCTGATGGTGCGCGCGGCCAACATGAAAATTACTGTTGAAAAAGAAAGTCTTACAATTGTGAATATTTCCGGCGGCGGATGCCCGGATGTGCCCTTTCTGGCCGGTCAGATGGTGGGGAAAACCCTGTCGGAGTCGCCCAGGCCGGGGGATCTGGGGCATACCCTGTGCGGCTATGCCCTTGAACTTGCGTATCAGGAACTGTGCCGGAAATGTTAGGCATTGTCGGCACTGTCCCGTATCCGCAATTCCCCCTCAGCCACGGGATCGCAGGGGTACGCGGAAATCATCTGCATCTCAGCGGTCAGGATATTCCGATAAACCGGGGAACGCCCGCACTGATCGCTGCAGCGCTAAAGGCATCCGAAACCATCAAAGGCCCTGATATCTATGCTTTTTTAGTCGGAGATATCGGAAAGGGCCATGGCAGCCGGGCTTTGTATCACTTTCTGGAACAGCATCTGTCCGAATTTGATTTCCGGGTGCTGACCTTTCATTATCTTCAGCCGGATGCGGACTGGCACAACAGAGTGCTGTTTGCCGTTGAAACCATGAAACAGCGGCCTGTGCTGATTGCCGATGCCGGATTCATGTATGCGGCAAAAATGAGCGGGCAGGCCCCCTCCTATGATTTTTTCACACCGGATGCCGGAGAACTGGCATTTCTGGCCGATGAAAATGCACCGCATCCCTTTTATACCAGAGGATTTATTCTGCACCAAAACAATAAAGTGCCGGATTTAATCCGGCGGGCCTATCAGCATGGAAATGCGGCCCCTTATCTTCTGGTGAAAGGTGAGTCAGACTGTATTGCTGATAAAAACGGAATTATTGAAACTGTAAATTCCCCGTCCTATGAAGCGATGGAAGCCATCGGCGGAACCGGTGACACCCTGACCGGTCTGCTGAGTGTTTTATGCGCCGCCGGATTGAATCCCGCGGAAGCCGCGGTTCTGGCAGCAAGAAGCAACCGTGAGATCGGTTCCCATATCCCCTGTCTGACCCCTGCCACTCAGATTGCCGAACTGATTGAAAAAATTCCCCGGGCATTGACAGGTGTGACGGAAGAATATAAATATCGGCAGGAAGGTGTCAGGCCTCCGCCCTTTTCGGCGGGGACATGATCCCGTCCTGCCAGCCGGGGCAGAGTGCAAAAATTTTATTTTTGCATGTCAGAACAGGCCAAAGGCATATGGAAACGCAAAAATAAAATTTTTGCACTCCGATAGTATTACCCCTTTTCATTGGCATGGAGAACTTCAAAATGACAGATATGAAAAAAATACGGCTTACCGAAACAGTGGCAGGTGCCGGCTGAGCTTCCAAACTGGGTCCGGAGGACCTGGACAGAGCACTGTGCGGCATGAACATTCCCGGCAATGAAAATGTCATTGTGGGTCTGGAAAGGGCGGATGATGCAGGGGTTTATAAAATTTCAGATGAACTGGCACTGATTCAGACCGTGGATTTTTTCACCCCCATTGTGGACGATCCCTACAGTTTCGGCCAGATTGCCGCGGCCAATGCCCTGAGCGATGTCTATGCTATGGGCGGAATTCCCAAAACCGCCATGAATCTGGTGGCCTTTCCCATTAAAACAATGGATATATCGGTGCTGCGGCAGATCATACAGGGCGGGATTGATAAACTGAATGAGGCCGGGGTGGTTCTCATCGGCGGACACAGTGTGGAGGATAAAGAACTGAAATACGGGCTTTCCGTTACCGGTTTTGTGCATCCGGCCAAAGTGCTGGTCAAAAAAAATCTGCACCCGGGTGACCGTCTGATTCTGACAAAACCCCTGGGCACGGGCATTGTCAACACCGCTGTCAAGGCAGGATTGGCCTCTGCGGAGCTGATTGAAAAAGTGACCGGTCTCATGGCATCCCTCAACCGGGAGGCCGCAGAAATCATGTCCCGTTTCCGCGTGAGTGCCTGTACCGACATCACCGGTTTCGGACTGATCGGACATCTGGCCGAAATGGTATGCGGTACAGGCAGAGGTGTCAGAATTTTTTCCGGAAAAGTCCCCATGATGCCGGAAGCCCTGGAATACGCCTCCATGGGCTTTATCCCTGCCGGTGCTTACAGAAACAAAGAATTCCGGGAAAATATGACGGTTTTCGCAGATACAGTGCCGCGTTCGGTGCAGGATGTGATGGCGGACCCGCAGACATCGGGCGGACTGCTGATCAGTGTAAGCGGGGAGCAGGCCGCCTCTTTCCTCACCGCTTTACAGGATGCGGGCATCCGTGATGCAGCGGAAATCGGTGAGGTGCAGGAGGAAGCAGAGGAGAAAATCCGGGTGCGATAATGCACTGCGGCATGATTTCCGGAAAAGATGATACCGGAGGAATGCGTCTGTGACTCCTTCAGACATGGTATGTTCATATTCGGAAATCGCCTAAGAGCCTATCTGAAAACCTGTTTCCCGATATTTGGAACCCTTGTTTTTACCGGGTTTAAAAATCGGTTGCGGAGGTTTTCGGATAGGTTCTAAGTTGATTTCCTGAAAAGAATGATTAGTGCATTGTTTCACTTAAAATTATGCAGGTATTTCAGAGCAGAACATCCGAATGCCGGGTTACACTTCACTAACACGACCTGCAGTTTTAAATGAAACAGAGCACTATTTCAGGTGCGACATCGCAACTTTCATATTATCAATCCAGATTTCGGCCAGAGCATCATATTCCGCTATGCCTTTGAGCACGGGAATACATTTGATCCCCGCTTTTTCCAGCATAATTTTCCATGAATCTTCCTCATCCCCTGCCATATCATTCATGGCATGATCTCCGGCCACAGACATAAAGGGCAGCAGATAGGCCCTTCTGATTCCTTTTTTCAGCAGCATCTCTCTGACTTCATCAAATGAGGGATGCCCTTCCACAGTTCCCATAAAGATATTGGGGTCGGCTTTCTGAAATTTATACATCATGGCCGAATAAACGGCATCTGCGGTATGGTGTGTTCCGTGTCCCATAAGTACCACCGCCTCGTCTGCTTTGCGTTCTTCGGGGATCATATGGGAAATGACCCTTTCCACTGCTTTATCCATATTGTCATTTCCGGCCAGCAGCGGGTAGGATACAAATACTTTTTTGAATCCGCCGGACATATTCTCAAACATTTTTGCATTGACACGGATATCATGAAATTCGGACCCCGGAATCATATGCAGGGATTGCACCAGCACTTTGGAATATCCGTCTTCCATAAGCCGGGCCAGGGCAGTTTCAGGCGAGTTCAGGATTTTTCCCTCTTTGGCCATTTTTTTGCGGATGATATGCGAGGTATAGGCCCAGTGTATTTCTGTTTCGGGAAATGCTTTTTTCACCAGTTTTTCAATATTGGCAAAAGCCGCCTGCGCGCTGGGAATACTTGTACCGAAAGTTACCAGCAGAACAGCAGTTCCCTTTTCATCGGCCCTGCTGTGGCTTTGCGCACCGGCCAGGCAGGCGGAAGTCAGAAAAAAGATCAGGGACAGGGTCAGTAATACGATTGTACATTTTTTACACATTGCTTTGTCCTCCATAAATTGAATATCAGAATATAATGATAAAAAATCGGAAACATCCGCGCTTCCGACTGAAAACCCTTTTACATCTGTATAAAACAAAAATCCCCGGCTCTTTTGAAAAGAACCGGGGATACCGTATTTTATCCATTCCGTATATACCTGTCTTCCCTTTACCGCGAGGGAATCCGCAGGCGCATCTTTCAGGCAGGTCTCCTGGCTTTCGGATCATTCTACTCACCGGCCTTCCCGTTCCTGACAGACCTTCAGAAAAAATATTTCACTTGCTGCCGGCAGGAGAGATATCTGTGTATTCTCTCTGCCGTCTTGTGAAATTCACTTTCTGAAAGTCTGCATGTCCTGTCGCTTCAGACTTGGGAACAGTGGCATTTTCGGTTTTCGTCCCCGATTACAGTGGCGGGTCCGCACCGGTTTTTCACCGGTTTCCCTTTTACTTCCTTTCGGATACCTGAAATTCTGAATATTATACTCTCAATGCCGTTTCCTTAAGACCCCCCCTCCCTCAGGGAGGGGCGGGGGGAGGGTGAAAATCAGGAAGTTTTCGATCTGCTGAGTTCTGTTTCTAAATAATGTCAGCATGTCAAACTGTAAGTCTGACACTCCTCCGGCCTTAGGTCAGCAGCACTGTCCCACAGGGGGAGATGAATTTTTTGTTTAGGCAAACGGCACTGATATTATACTGTCCGGCAGTTTTTCGGGCCGGAAAGTGCCATACTTCTTATTTGTTTTTCTCTCAAATGTCAAGACAGAATCTCTGTATTTTTTCGCAAATACGGCTCTAACCGCGCCGCTCCACATCCACCGACACAATCAGATTATGACTGCCGCTGCCGAATATCACTCCTTTTAAAGGTGTGACATCTGAATAATCCCTTCCCCAGGCCGTGATGATATGCTGCTCTCCGGGAATGATGTCATTGGTGGGATCAAAATCCAGCCAGCCGTAATCCGGCACACATACCGAAAACCAGGCATGGGAAACATCGGCCCCCTGTAAACGTTCCTGCCCGGGCGGGGGCAGGGTTTCCAGATAACCGCTGACATAACGTGCCGCCAGTCCCATGGATCGCATGGCTCCCACGGCCACATGCGCAAAATCCTGGCAGACCCCGCGGCGGTGTTTCAGCACCTCATCCAAAGGGGTGGAAACCGATGTGAATCCGGGCCGGAATTCAAAATCCCTGTGAATCCGGCACATGAGATCACGGGCCGCAGCCATCAGGGGACGCTGCGGAGAAAAAGAGGGCAGGGCATAATCCTGCAGTGCTTTTCCGGAGGCAATCAGCGGAGAATCCAGACTGAACTGGCAGTCATCCGCCAGTACCCTGTCTTCGGCAATCCGTTTTTTTGCATCCTCCCAGGGAAGGGACAGTTCCGGATCCGGCACAGCAGCAGGGGTAACCCGCACCTGACTGGTGACACTTACCAGCAGTTCCTTATGGGGTTTCTCTATGGAAAAATAGCAGACCCGGTTGCCGAAAAAATCATCCCTTTCCCCAAATGCCGAAGGTTTGGGTTCCACATTTACCCGCCGGGCAATCACCGTCTGAAAAGGCAGGTTGCGGGGGATCAGCCGCACTTCATTATGGCAGAGACTCACGCTTTCGCTGTATACATATCTGGTTTTATGAATAATCCGGTATTCCATCAGAGTACCTCCGCGTGCGCTGCACCCAGAAGACGGGATTCCTGAATATGGCTGAAATAATTCTGTGAAACCGTTTCGGAGGTTTTTTCCAGCAGACGGCGGATGCTGTCCAGCAGACCGTCCAGGCGTTTATACTCTCCGGAACGATCCGAAATTTCGGCCAGATGCGGGGTATGGCAAAGACGCAGGCGGGATACGGCCTTCAGCATCAGCCGCTCCTCTTCGGAAAGGCGGTAGGTGTCCCTTTCCCTGGGCAGATCGGCAATATGTTCCTGCAGACGATCCAGCTGATAAAGCAGGGAACGGGGATTGCGCTCATCCATGAGCAGCAGATCCAGCACTGTCACCATTTCCATATAGGAGCGGTACCGCCGCCGGTAGGTAATGATGTTTTCTGAGGTGATCAGTACGGCTTCCATCATGACATTGTCCAAAGGATAGTGATGAACCGGCACCAGATTGCTGCGGACAAAGGCAATGAACATCAAAGCCCGTTCAATCCTGCGACCCGTATCCAGCAGCATCCAGCCGTATTCGCGGGACATGCTTTCCATGCACAGACCGGTAAAGGCCAGCAGAGAACGGATGAGGCGATCCAGATGCTTTTGCATCAGTCGGGGTACAAAACCCGAATACAGATGGATGCTCCGGCGGTATTCCTCTATGCCGTTGATAACCTGCCAGGTATCTGCGGACCAGTGATCCCGCACCGCATAGGCCGCATTGAGGAAAAATCCCAGAGTGGAAACAATGCCTCCGGCACTTTCCCGATCCTGGATAATTTCCGAAATCTCTGTTTCGGCCCGCATTTTGTCTTTACTTTTAAAATCCTGACGCAGACTGATCCGGCTGATTCCCTGCAAAAGATGAAAAAGACATGCGTCGCTCAGATCATCTTCGGGCAGTTCTCTTTCGGTGAGCACATGCAGGGCTGTGCGCAGCATACGGGCCAGGGCTTCAATACGCTCGGCATAACGCCCCACCCAGAAGAGGTTTTCGGCCATTCGGCTGGGCAGTACACTGTTGCGGGTAAAGGCCCTGTCCGACTGCGTGCCGTGCAGCCAGAGACTGATATGTTTCTGGGGTCTGTCCGCGATGACCCAGATATCTTTTAAAACACCGCCCGTCCGGTTGGAGACCACCTGGGCATTTTTATCCGCTGAACTTCTGGCAATTCCCCCCGGCATCAGGGTATATCCGCCCTCCTGCCGGGCAGCGGAAAAAAGACGGCAGACCGTATGGCGGGGCAGAAAACCGTTTTTTTGCAAAGAAGGGGAAGTGGAAAAACAGAGCTGGGTCTGCCCGACATAGTTGTGGGGATACTGCCGGATCTGTGCTTTCCACTGTGTTTTTTCTTCTCCGGAGAGCATGGAACCGTATACCGGCGGATGCTGCGGTGAACGGTGGACATTTTTGATAATCAGGCGGTCCAGGTTTTCCAGCACATACTGCAGCCCCTCCTGCTGTCCGCACCACCAGGTGGGAACAGAGGGCAGTTTCAGATCCTCCCCCAGCAGTTTCTGTGCGATTCCCGGCAGAAAAGCCATGAGGGCCGGATTTTCCAGCACACTGCTCCCGATGGGATTTGCCAGGACGGTATTTTTCCGGCGCGCGGATTCCAGCAGTCCCGCCACCCCGTGGCGGGAAGTCTGGGAAAGTTCCAGGGGGTCGCAGTCCCCGTCATTGGTATTCCGGATGATAATATCCACCCGCATAAGTCCGTCCAGGGATTTGAGCCAGACCGCACCGTCGCGCACGGTCAGGTCTTCCCCCTGTACCACCGGATAACCCAGATACGCAGCCATATAGGAATGTTCAAAATAAAACTCATCCCCGGGCCCCGGAGAAAGAATCACAATGCGCGGGTCTTCTTTCTGCCGGGGGGAAACCGATGTGATTTCCGCGCGCAGGGTGCGGAAATAATCGGACAGACGCCGCACTTTGCATCTGCGCAGCATATCCGGCATCACTTCGGCCAGGGCCGTCCGGTTTTCCAAAGTATAACCGATACCGTTGGGTCGGGATGCATGGTCATTGAGAACCCACATACGCCCTTTGGGACCCCGGGCCAGATCAGCGGAATGCATAAAAAGGCGGTGGGGCGGATGCCCGGTCAGTCCCTGGCAGGGCCGGAGAAAAGCCGGATGGCGGTAGAGCAGATCCGCAGGCAGCAGACCATCCCGGAGCAGATGACGCGGGCCGTAAAAATCGGCCAGCATCATTTCCAGCAGTCCGGCCCGCTGTATCATGCCTTTTTCCACCGTATCCCAGTCTGTCTGACTGAATATACAGGGAACAATATCCAGTTTCCATTTGCGGTGAACTCCCTGGGGATCACCGTGGATATTGTAGGCAATACCGTTTTCCCGCAAAAGGCGCACAACTTCCTGATAGTTCCGGTTCAGTTCCTCGCATCCCATGGCTTCCATTTCATCCAGAAAAGGCTGCCAGTGGGGACGCACAGAACCGTCCGGGGCCAGCATTTCATCAAAAGTGCCCGCAGGCGGGCTGTACAGGGCACACATCTGGCCGACAGTGGGGGGCAGGGTGTTCATATCAATTGCATTTGCCGTCATGGCTTTTTTTATCTTTCTGTTGTTAGAAAATTATCAGAGGTTTTATATATAATGTACTGTTTTATTTAAAATTGTATATTTATTTCGGTAAAAGCATCCGGATGCCGGGTTACGCTTCGCCAACCCGACCTGCAATTTTAAGTGAAACAAAGTAATAGTACAGCACTTTTTAAATCCGTACCCCCCCCTCATGATTTTAACAGTCTGATTTTACATGATCAGCCAACGTCATAAGGGGGTGACGAACTTACGAAGTGGTGTAATAGTGTGTAAGATAATAATTTTGATGAACCCGTAAAAAGTCCTTCGATACAAATTTTGCTACATTAAACATTATCGGAAATAAGGTTTTCACCGCAAAGACACAGAGGACGCAAAGAAAAAACCTTTGCATCTTTGCGTTCTCTGCGTCTTTGCGGTATGTTTTTCTGTCATTTTTTTATTTCCGATAAAGTCTGTTATATAGCGATTATAAGAGCGATTACATACAATATACTGCGCTGAAAAATTCAGGTTTTGACTTTTTACGAAACCATCAATTTTGAATATCTCGTAAAAAATCGGAAAATCAGGTTCTGCTGATTTTATTAACAGCATTTTTTGAAATTTGGACTTTTTACCGATTCATCAGTTTTGAGGCGGTTTAATTTTTAATATGATGAATTTATAAATAATTCTGATAATTTTGACCCGTTACCAGTCTCTGCCCCAATGCCGTTAAGTTAAGAAATATTTGGAGTGCCAAAATGAAGTGAAACGGAATTCCGGCCGGATTTTCCCCGGTCATTTCAGTGTTCCGGACTTTCAGTTCGGGACTCCTCCGCCTTAACTTAATGCCATTGAGGCGGAGCCCGGTAACGAGTTAAAAAGGTAAGTCGAGCGGTCTTTCGCCCGCGCTCCTTCGGAGCGCGGGCGAAAAATAATTTTCGCACTCCTTCAAAGACTGTCCTGCATTACATACCAAGCCATCATTCATAAGAAATTCAGGAATTTTTCCCGTCCCTGTGATGCAGTCGCAGATCCAAAGTATAGGGATATTCCGGATTTTTTTCCTCTGATGGTACATTCATTGGCCCCGGTTCATTGCCATAAGGCAGAAAACGTCCCCGGGACGGGCCGTCCGGCACAGGCTGCACGGCTCCGCCTGTGGGGGTATGGCCGTGGGACCAGAAACGGGTGAATCGCCGGGATTCGGCCTCATACGCGTTGACCGGGAAGGTTTCATAATGCCGTCCGCCCGGATGCATGACATGATAGGTGCATCCACCCACAGAGCGTCCGTTCCATGTGTCAATGAGATCAAATACCAAAGGGGAATGCACCCCGATGGTGGGATGCAGGGCCGAAGGGGGCTGCCATGCCCGGTAGCGCACACCGCCCACATATTCCCCATGGGTTCCGGTGGCGTGCATGAGCACCCGGCGGCCGTTGCATGTTACCACATAGCGGCTGTCCGTGATCCCCGTGACCTTTACCTGCATCCGTTCCAAAGAGGAATCCACAAAGCGGGCCGTTCCCGCGCGGCTGACTTCCTCTCCCAGCACATTCCAGGGTTCTATGGCCTGCCGCAGTTCAATGCTCATATCCTGAATACGCACAGTTCCGTAATGGGGAAAACGGAATTCCACAAAGGGGGCCAGCCATTCCGGATCAAAGGGATAACCCGCGCGGGCCAGTTCCCCGGCCACTTCCTCCATATCCCGCGTCACATAATGGGGCAGCATCCAGCGGTCATGCAGTTCGGTTCCCCATCGCACCAGTTTATGCTCATAGGGTTCTTTCCAGAAACGGGCAATGAGGGCGCGGATGAGCAGCATCTGCACCACGCTCATGCGGGCATGGGGCGGCATGTCAAAGGCCCGGAATTCCACCAGACCCATACGTCCCGAAAGACTGTCCGGGGAAAAGAGTTTGTCTATGCAGAACTCGGCCCGGTGGGTATTGCCGGTAATATCCGTCAGCAGGTTGCGGAATACCCGGTCCACCAGCCAGTGGGGGACTTCTCCTTTTTTCGGGATCTGAGCGAATGCGATTTCCAGTTCATACAACTGCTCCTCCCGTCCCTCATCCGCACGGGGGGCCTGGCTGGTGGGGCCGATAAACTGCCCGGAAAAAAGATAGGAAAGCCCCGGATGATGCTGCCAGTAGGTGACAAGACTGCGCAGCAGATCCGGCCGCCGCAGCATGGGGCTGTCCGCGGGTGTCGGTCCCCCGATGGTGACATGGTTTCCCCCGCCGGTTCCCGTATGGCGGCCGTCCAGCATGAATTTTTCCGTGGCCAGCCGGGCCAGCCGGGCTTCCTCATACAGCACCGTAATATTGGAAACCAGGTCATCCCAGTCCGGCGAAGGATGGATATTGACTTCAATCACGCCCGGATCCGGGGTCACTTTCAGGCATTCCATACGGGGATCTTTGGGCGGCTCATATCCTTCAATGACCACCGGCAGGGACAGATCCGCAGCCGTCTGTTCCACCGCGGCAATGAGACTCAGGTAATGTTCCAGAAAGCCCATGGGCGGCATGAAGATATGGAGCCGTCCCTCACGGGATTCGATGCACAGGGCCGTGTGGGGGATTTTTTCCGAAATGTCTTTTGCATCCGCATTTTTATTCCTGTCGCCGGGAGCGGGAACTTTCTGGGTCTGCACACGTTCCGGGGAATCTGACGGGGCAGCGGAGGAATCGTGAAAGTTTCCCAAAGGCGGCAGATCATCCAGCAGGGAGCGTTCCGGCATGGGTTCCCGGTCTTTTTCCGCCTTCCAGGGCAGGGAATCCAGAGGCAGGCGCAGGCCCATGGGGGAATCTCCCGGAATCAGGTACATATGCCCCTGACGGAAGGTCCAGGGGAGGCTGTGCCACTGATCTTCCCGGAAATCCCATTCCAGGGGCAGCACATATCCCACCGGCTGCGCGGGATCCCCCCGGAGTATGCGGGCCAGCCGTTGCCGTTCCAGAGGATCTTTCAGATTCGCGGTGAGAGGATCAGTATTGACCGGCAGACTGCCTTCCTGCCAGAGCATATAGAAAGCATCCTCATATCCGGGGGTGATGCAGGCAGCGTCCAGTCCCAGCAGAGAAGTCAGGTGTTCCGCAAACTGCCGGGCATCATCCGCGCTATGTCCGTAATCTTTCCCGTCCCCGGCCAGAAGTTCCGGATTCTGCCAGACCGGCACACCGTCCTTACGCCAGAAACAGCTTAAAGCCCAGCGGGGCAGTTCTTCCCCCGGATACCATTTGCCCTGCCCGTAATGGCGCATTCCGCCTTTGGCAAAGGTGGCAAAAAGGCGGTTGAGCAGGTCTCCGGCCAGTTTGCGCTTATGCCTGCCGTTGGCTTCCGTGTTCCATTCCGGGGCCTCCATATCATCTATGGAAACAAAGGTGGGTTCCCCGCCCATGCTCAGGCGCACATCCCCGGCTTTGAGATCGGCCTCCACCTTATTTCCCAACGCATTGACGGCCTGCCACTGCTCTTCCGTATAAGGTTTGGTCACACGGGGATCCTCATGAATGCGCCGCACGGAATTGTGGAAGTAGAATTCCACTTCGCATTTGTCCGTGGCTCCGGTCACCGGGGCCGCGGAAGCCGGGTCCGGCGTGCAGGCCAGGGGAATATGCCCCTCTCCGGCAAACAGCCCGGAGGTGGGGTCCAGCCCCAGCCATCCCGCACCCGGAATATAAACCTCTGCCCAGGCATGGAGGTCGGTAAAGTCGGCTTCCGGTCCCGAAGGACCGTCCAAAGATTTCACATCCGCAGTCAGTTGCACCAGGTAACCCGATACAAAACGGGCCGCCAGCCCCAGGTGCCGGAATATCTGCACCAGCAGCCAGGCCGAATCCCGGCAGGAACCGGTTCCCCGGCCCAGTGTTTCTTCACAGGTCTGGATTCCGGGTTCCATGCGGATGGTATAGCTGATTTCTTTCCAGAGCTGCTGATTCATTGCCACCAGAAAATCGTTGATTTGCTGTTCCGAACGGTCCGCCTTCTCCAGGTATTTCATCAGCAGAGGCCCGGATTCCCGGATTTCCAGATAGGGGATCAGTTCCTTTTTCAACTGCTCATCATAGCGGAAAGGGAATTTTTCCGCATAGGATTCCACAAAAAAATCAAAGGGATTGATGACAGTCATTTCCGCCACCACATCCACCTCTATGGACAGAATATCGCTTTTTTCCAGAAAAACCACCCGTGCCAGCCAGTTGCCGAAGGGATCCTGCTGCCAGTTGATAAAATGTTTCTCCGGTCTGATGGTAAGGGAATAAGACTCAATGGGCGTTCTGCTGTGAACCGCAGGACGCAGCCGGAAAACATGCGGGGAAAGCGACACCCGCCGGTCGTAACGGTATTCTGTTTTATGATTCAGTCCTACCCGGATAGCCATTTGATTTCCTTTCATTCAGGATGAAGAATATGCAGCATACTGTTTTTCGGGTATTCCGGTAAAAAAACATCCGGATTTCCGAAAAAATACCGTGCATATCTTTTAGGCGTTACGCAGTTGAATTTTAACTGTTTGAATTTATTATATGCCTTAAAAATTGACAGTCAATAAAAACAGCAGATTATATTTCAACCGCGTAACTCCTGTCTTTTTTGGTTAAATATTTTCCCCACATCCTCCCCAAAAACAGAGAGAGGCCTTGAAACTGTGCAATCTATTACTTTTTATAACTGAAAGCAAGTTTTTTGCCCCCGGACGGGGAAAAAGACAGGGGCGGAAATGAAAACTGTTCGGAAATCCAGCGGACTTTTGGCTTTACTCCTGCTGTCTGCATTTCCGGTTTTGCAGAAGGCATATTTCTCCGGATGATTTCATGAGGAAAAGGATTTGCAGCACACTGTGAGAAAAGCGGGCGGGATGCGGGACAGGGAACAGAAGCTGTGCTGCGTGTGCGCTATAAACAAAGTTCCGGAAGCGGGGTTGACGGCCCGGACTGTGCAGACAGAGTTTCCGGAAAGGCAGTGAAACCGGAACTGTTTAAGAGCCTATCCGAAAACCTGTCTTTCGGTATTCTGAGCCCCTGTTTTCACCGGTTGGGTGAAAAGCGTAAAACAGGCAAAGTTCCGGTTATCGGACATCCAGCCGGTTTATCTGAAAAAAACCGCTCAATTTAGGTCTAAGTCGGATGGAATGAGAATATGGGCCGTGTCGCTGAACCCCGGAAAGGGTACAGTCGCGGACATTGGATAATATCCTGTAATAAGGCCGGAAGCCGACATTATTCAGCGAAGGGAAGGCGGCAGACCGCATCACGCTTTGGTGAGTGATGAGGTTTCCGCCGGGGCCTGAGAGCAGAGCATGTATTCAGAGGGGTAATCCGGGAACCTGGGAGAGCCGTATATTTTCCTGCGGATAATATTGATGAACCGGTAAAAAATCATTTTTCCGGAATTCAGTCTTAGTAAAATCAGTATTTTAAATTGCTGAAATCCCCGTATTTCGGACTTTTTACATATTCATCAATATTAATGAAATCCGAATTCTTTGATAAAGCAAAGGAACCGCTGGAATATTACTGATAATTCTCTTTTCTTGCCCGATCCATATCCCGCTGCTGATCCCGCCTGCGGATGGTTTCCCGTTTGTCGTGCCGCTGTTTTCCTTTTCCCAGCCCCAGGGTGATTTTGACTTTGCCGTTTTTGAAATAGATATTCAGGGGAATGAGGGCATACCCCCTCTCAACGATTTTTCCGGTCAGTCGTCTGATTTCATGCTTATGCATCAGCAGTTTCCGGGGCCGTTCCGGATCATGATTGTCGTAATATGCAAAAGGATAGGGGCTGATATGCATCTGATGGACAAACAGTTCTCCGTTTTGGATTTTGGCATATGCGTCTTTCAGATGTGCTCTCCCTTCCCGGAGGGATTTGACTTCTGTGCCTTTGAGCACCAGACCGGCCTCAAAACGATCCTCAAAACTGTAATTGAAACGGGCTTTGCGGTTTTCTGCAACAATTTTTATGCCTTTTTTTTCCAATCTTTTCTCCCTGCTTCCGATTCGGAAAGGGATTTTCCGAACCTGTTATGCAAAGCGGTTTAGGGACCCGGTAAGAAATAAATCCTCCGGAAATATCCTGCGGATAAACAGAAACCGTGCATTCCGTCCCCTGATCAGATGAAACGGGGCTGTTATTTTCTGCTGAATGCCTTACCCGAAATAAATCTGTTCTGTGATATATCCGTAATGCTTATCCAAAAATTCTCTGGCCTCCCGATCCCCGGTTTTGCTGAAAATTTCCCGGCTGAAATCTCTGCATTCCCCCATATTCAGGGAACGCACGGTGTTTTTTACCGCGGGAATGGCCTGGGGGGTCATGCTCAGTTCACTGATCCCCAGCCCCAGAAGGACAGGGATATAGATGGGATCACCTGCCATTTCCCCGCACATGGATACCCGTATATTTTTTTCTTCCGCGGCTGCCGTGACCTGGCGTATCATGCGCAGCACGGCCGGATGCAGGGGCTGATAGAGATGGGAGACATATCGGTTCCCCCGGTCAATGGCCAGGGCATACTGGATGAGATCATTGGTGCCGATACTGAAAAAATCCACCTCCTCCGCCAGTAAATCCGCAATGACCACGGCAGAAGGCACTTCGATCATAATACCGGTTTCAATATCCGCGCGGAAAGTTTTGCCTTCTTCCGCCAGTGAACCGGCTGCCTGCGCCAGAAATTTTTTGGCTTCCAGTACTTCATTAAGACCGGAAATCATGGGGAAGAGAATGCGCACACTGCCGAAAGCAGCAGCACGGAGAATGGCCCGGAGCTGGGTTCGGAAAACATCCGGTCTTGTAAGGCAGTAGCGTATGGCGCGCAGCCCCAGCGCGGGGTTGGCCTCATCCAGACTGCCGGTATAGGATGCGGCTTTGTCTCCGTTAATATCCAGTGTCCGGATGGTTACCGGATGCGGGGCCATAATTTCCACCACATCCCGGTATTTATCAAAAAGCTCGTCTTCCGACGGAAAGCCCGAACTTTGCAGATACTGAAATTCCGTGCGGTACAGACCGATACCGTTCCCCCCGTTATCCCGCACCAGAAAGACTTCTTCGGGAAGTTCAATATTGCCCATCACCTGAATATGAATATTGTCTTTTGTGGCGGCCGAGTGCCGGCCGGTCCTGGTAATCAGCGATTTCTGGCGTTCATAACGGCTTTTTCTTTCTTCATATTCTACCAGGGTATAATCTCTGGGATTGACAATGAGTGTGCCGTCGGTTCCGTCAACAACAATGATGTCATCATTGCGGATGATGCGGCTTGCATTGTTCAGGCCCAGCACAGCGGGAATCTGAAGGGTACGGGCAATAATTCCCGTATGGGAAGTGACTCCGCCGCCGTCCGTGACAAAACCCTTGATCCGCTCCAGCTGAATCTGACTGGTTTCGGCCGGGGACAAATCGGTGGCAACCAGGATTACTCTCTTGTCTATGTTTTTGATGTTGACCCGTTCTTTGCCGATAAGATTGCGCATAATCCTGTCGGAAACATGAACCACATCCGCGGCGCGTTCTCTGAAATAGGCATCGCTCATACTGCTGAACATGCCTTTGAGTTCGGAAACCACATTTTTCAGTGCCCATTCCGCATTGATTTTTTCTTCTTCAATGCGCTCAATGGCTTTTCCGTAAAGCATTTTGTCCCGCAGCAGTGCGACATGGGTTTCAAGAATTGCGGCATGTTCGCGGAAATCCTCCGGTGTTTCTTCAATAATGCTGCGAAGTTCTTCCGTGGATTTTTTTACAGCAGTTTTAAAACGGTCTTTTTCATCTTCCAGTTCTGCATCCGCAAGGTGATACCGGCGGATGACATTGACACCTTCCCGGTCTACCAGATATGCCTTGCCGATACATATGCCCGGCGCTGCCGCAATGCCCCTGAGTACAATTTCTTTGTTTTCCGGCATGTCTTTTTTATTCTCCGAATCCGGATTCAACCAGGGAGACGATTTTTTTTAAAATATTCATATCCGAAGCAGAATCTATTTCTATGCGGATGCGGCTGCCTTTGCCGCAGGCCAGGGTGAGCATATCAATAATGCTTTTGGCATCCACGGCTGTGCCGTCTCTGACAATCCGCACCTCTGCTTTTGCCTTCTGGGAAATGCCTGCGATTTTTGCAGCAGATCTGGCATGGAGCCCCAACTCGTTGACAATAGTGACTTCTTTGGAAAATGATTCGGGCATATTGCTCATATTATCCGTATGATTTGCATAAACAGTGTCGTGTTTAAAACTCTTAAAAATAGCAGTTCCGGCCTTAAAAGTCAATCCTGATTTCAGAATAATCCATTTGGCGGAATGAAAGAATACATGATTTTCAGATTGTTATATCATTTGAGTTAAGCAGACAGCAGCTTTATTTCTCTGCTGATTCGGCAATACTTTCCAGTTTTTCCCATCTTTCATAGCAGCGGGTCAAATCCTTTTCTTTTTCTTCCATCTGTAAGCGGGTTTGGGAAATTACCTGACTTTCACTGCGGTAAAAATCCGGATCGGACAGGATATTGCGGATATCATCCAGTTCTGTTTCCAGAGTCTCAATTGTTTCGGGCAGTTTTTCCAGTTCCTGCTGCTCTTTGTAACGCAGTCGGCGGGGGCGGTCTTTTTCTTTTGTCCGGTTCTTTTCTATTTTCTTTTTTTCTGTTTTCGCCTGCGCATCCGTTTCGGGCCCCTGCAGCAGCCAGTCATCATATCCGCCCGCATATTCGGTGATGCGGCCCTTTCCTTCAAAAACCAGTCCTGCCGTTACAACCTGATTCAGAAATTCCCGGTCATGGCTGACCAGCAGCACCGTGCCGCTGTAAGAGTGCAGCAGTTCTTCCAGCAGTTCCAGGGTTTCCGTATCCAGATCATTGGTCGGCTCGTCGAGCACCAGCATATTGGAGGGCCGGGTAAAGAGTTTTGCCAGAAGCAGGCGGTTGCGTTCTCCGCCCGAAAGCATGGAAACCGGGCTTCTGGCCCTGTCGGGTGTAAAAAGGAAATCTTTAAGATAGCCGACAATATGGCGGGGATTACCGTTGATAATTACCCGGTCATTTCCCTCCCCCACATTATCCTGCACACTTTTATTTTCATCCAGCTGCATCCGCAGCTGATCATAATAGGCAATTTCCAGATGGGTTCCGTGGCGCACCTTTCCCTTTTGCGGTGCAGACTCCCCCAGCAGAATACGGAGCAGGGTACTTTTCCCCGCACCGTTAGGGCCGATAATGCCGATGCGGTCTCCCCGCATAATCAGGGTGGAAAAATCTTTTATCAGCAGATTTTCCCCGTAACAATGGGATATGTCTTCGGCTTCGATAACCAGCTTTCCCGTGCGCCGGGCTTCCTGCGCCAGCATTTTTACAGAGCCCGGGCGATGCCGCCAGGCATTCCGCTCTTCCCGCATTTGCAGCAGTGCCCGCACCCGGCCTTCATTTCTTGTTCTTCTGGCTTTCAGTCCCTTACGCAGCCATTCTTCTTCCGCAGCCAGCTTTTTTTCAAATTGCGCCCGCTGCCCGATTTCTGTTTCCAGCATGGCTGTCCTGCGTTTCAGATATGTATCATAATCACAGTTCCGGTTTATCAGATTTCCCCGATCCAGTTCCACAATACGCGTGGCGGTTTTCCGGAGAAACATGCGGTCATGGGTAATAAAAAGAAAGGTTTTTACATAACGCTGCAGAAAATCTTCCAACCAGCTGATGGAATCCATATCCAGGTGGTTGGTGGGTTCATCCAGCAGCAGGATATCCGGCCCGCTGACCAGTGCCCGTGCCAGGAACACCCTCCGCCGGAGTCCGGCAGACAGTTCACCGAAAGCGGCATCCCCTTCCAGTTTCATGCGGGAAAGCATCATTTCGGTATTCTGCCTGATTTCCCAGGCAGGTACTGCCTCTTCCTGTTTTATTCCCCCGGCCACAATATCGGAAACCCTGCCCTCAATTCCCCGGGGAACTTCCTGGGGCAGAGATGCAATACGGATTCCCGGAGAAGATATGATTTCCCCTGCATCCGGGGAAATTTCACCGCAGATAATCCGGAAAAGTGTGGACTTCCCGCTTCCGTTGCGGCCAATCAGGCAGACCCGTTCGCCGGATTCTATCTGCAGTCGGATATCTTCCAGCAGGGGAGGTCCGCCGAAACCGAAAGAGACATGATTTACATGGAGCAGAGCCATAGTGTTTTATTCAATATTCAGAATGCGTTACAAAGAATTTTAGGAAAAACGGGTGTGGGAAAACGTTGGTATTCGGCAACAGGGACAGCGGCAGCGTGCTGCGGAAATATCAGGAAATATGCGGAATAAAAATATATCCCATTATTCCGCAATGGTAAAAACATTGTCAAATCCTTTCAGTTTCAGTATTTTTTCATACAGTTCCGCCTGTTCCAGAGAGCTGCATTTTCCGACCAGTACCCGGTAGAGTGTCTGTCTGTTATGGGGACAGTAGGCAGATTTGATCTGCGCGTATTTATATGCCCGGCCCAGTTCCCTGGCCAGTTTTTCGGCATTTTCCCGGTCTCCGAAAGCCCCGACCTGAATGCTGTAATTTCCTTTGTCATAGGATGCGGAGGCATACACCGGCCTATCCTTTTTGGGGGCAGAAGCGGGCCTTGCAATTCCCAGAGCCTCGATTTCCACCTGTGCAGTCCCCGGTCCGTATATACCGAGCTGCTGTGCCGCCCCTACAGAAAGATCAATAATCCTGCCGGGTATAAAGGGCCCCCGGTCATTGATGCGCAGTACAATACTTTTGCCGTTTTCCAGATTCCGCACCCGGACATTTGTATGCAAAGGCAGAATTTTATGGGCAGCGGAAATACCGTGCATATCATACAGCTCACCGCTGGAAGTGGGTTTGCCGTGAAAGTCCGCACCGTACCAGGAGGCAATACCCCGCTGGCGGAAACCTTCGGCATGTACCAGGGGCTGATACCACTGATTCCCGATTTTATAGGGCCGGGGACGGGAGGTTCCGGAATAATAATTCGGGGGCATTTTGGGTGCATGCGGTTTTTTTCCTTCTTTGGCAGGGGATGCTGCCGACAGCGTCGGCATCGGGCGCAGGGCCGATGCGCAGCCGGAAAAAAGGGAAGGGATAAGGATCAATCCCATACCCAGTCCGATACGAATACACAGGCGGAATAAATGGCTGTTTTTTTTCATCTGTTCCTCATGCCGGATATTTTGCATGCCCGGACCCTGATGTACCCGGGCGCATCCGTAAAATATGCAGAAAAAAATAACGCACAGTATGTGTCTCCGAAGTTTTCCAAAATCATTTTGTTTCAATCGTTCGGTAAAAAATTTCGGTTTTAATCATTTCAGAAGGTTATAAATCCCTGTCTGAAAATTTGCATTGAGTTATTTCAGAAGGTTACATTCAATGCCGTTTCCTTAAGACTCCCCTCCCTCAGGGAGGGGGAGGGTGAAAAATCCGGCTGATTACAAAGCGCTGTTTCCCCCCTCCCCGGACCCCTCCCGCCGGGGGAGGGGGATTTTCTGCTTAAGGAAACGGCATTGAGGTTACATTTTCACAACCGGAAATCAGAAAAAATTACAGGACTTTTACTGTTTATCACAAAAACAGTATACTAGATATTATCGGAAATAAGGAAACATACTTCGACAGACTGTAAAAGTCCCGGAGGGACGTAAGATAATAGCCCGGCAGTTTACTGCCGGGACAGAATTTTATATTTTTTCCAAGTCCCGGAGGGACGGCAGAACAGTTTGAATATACATATTTTTCTTTCGTCCCTCCGGGACTTGGTATATTTTTTTTGCGTGTCCCGGCATTAAAATGCCGGGCTATTCTCTGGCACCCCTCCGGGGTTAAAGATGCTGAATTTTATTTCCGATAATGTCTACTATTTCTGGCAGTGGGGCATATCGCCGCCCTGCGGGAACTTTATTCAAATTCCGCTGTTTTATGCCATAATACATCCCATTTATCAAGTCTTAATGAAAAAGAGATCCGCTGCCGCAGAAAATTTTTACAAAACGCATGATTCAGTTCCAAAAATCAAAAAAATGACAGACAGGGCCCTTTCCGTTCCCGATTGTATATTCGGCACCCGCGCGGATGGCTTTCGTGATATATGCCTTTGCTTTTCTGACCGCGTCCTCAATTCCTTCCCCTTTTGCCAGAAAAGCGGCAATAGCGGAAGACAGGGTGCAGCCTGTGCCGTGGTTGTTTCGGGTTTCAATACGGTTTTGTGCAAATGCAAGCATTCGATCTTCACGGGGGACATAAAGAAAATCTTCGCAGTCGTTTCCCGCAATATGTCCGCCCTTGAGCAGCACATTCCGGCTCTTGTAACGGGCAATATCTCTGACTGCTTTCTGTATATCCGCAGTATCCCGGATTTTATATCCGACCAGAATTTCGGCTTCGGGAAGATTGGGGGTGACGATATCTGCCAGCGGCATAAGATATTTTTTTATTGCATCCACGGCCTCATCCTGCAAAAGTCTGTCCCCGCTCTGCGCAAGCATAACCGGATCCAGAACTATCCGCTCCGCATGATGGCTTTTCAGCAGATCCGCTACGGTTTCAACCAGTTCGGCAGAATACAGCATTCCGATCTTGACGGCATCTGCTCCCATATCGCTGAAAACCGCTTTCATCTGTTCTGCTGCAAATGAGGGCGGTACAGGATGAATCCCCGTAACCCCTGTGGTATTCTGTGCGGTCAGTGCAGTGATAACAGACATTCCGAAGCATCCCAGGGCGGAAAATGTTTTTAAATCCGCCTGAATACCTGCGCCTCCGCCGCTGTCCGAACCGGCAATCGTTACTGTCCTGTAATATGTTTTTGCCATTTCTCCGTTCTCCCCTGTCTGTGCTTTTGAGTCTCATTGAGCTCTCAGCAAAGTTTTACCGTAAAGTAACTGAACTTGTGCAGGCAAAATCTTATGATTGAACAAAAAACACAATATTATCAAACTGTTAAATCTTAAAAAGATTCCTAATCTACAAATTTTTAACATACTGAAATTACAGCATGTCAAAAAATAATTATTTGGGAAAATATTGACATAATATATTATTATTTTAAGCGTTTAAAATGATAGAACCGCAAAACAGCTTCACAAGTTCAGAAGTAAAAACGATGCGGATATGTTACATTACACTGTAATGCCTTTGCTTCGGCAACCGCTGCGAGCAGCTCCCCTGCCGCCGCCGCCGGATCCGGGGCAGAGACAATCGCGGAAACCACAGCAATACCGTCCGCGCCGTTTTTGATGGCTTCCCCCGCGTTTTTCCGGTTCAATCCGCCGATTCCCACCAGGGGGATTTTTACCGCCTCCCGAATTCTGCGCAGCTCTGCAAATCCCAGCGGAGGTGCGGTATCTGTTTTCGTTGCTGTTGAAAACACCGGGCCGACACCGAGATAATCCGCGCCGTCTTTTTCCGCTGTAAGAGCATTTTCAAGAGATTCTGCGGAAATTCCCACCAGCATTGAATTCCCCACAATCTTTTTTGCCATTTTCAGGGGAATATCGCTCTGCCCGAGGTGAATGCCGTCTGCCTGCACTGCCTGCGCAATATCCAGTCTGTCATTGATAATCAGGGGGATTCCCTGTTCTTTCAGAAAATCTCTGACAGACAGGGCTTCCTGAATGAATTCCCGTGCAGAGCAGTTTTTTTCTCTGAGCTGAACGCACCTGACCCCCCCGCGAACCGCTGCCCGGACAATTTCTGATGTTTTTCTTCCCCGGGACAGTCCCCTGTCCGTAACAAGGTATAAGGAATAATCCGGTTTTTTACAAATCATGGCAGGATACCTCGGCCCGGCATCCCATTTTCAGGTCTTCCGCGGTGATGGAGTACAGGGCATTGAGCATTTCAATCATAAAGGTGCCGGGGACACCTGTTTTCCGGGCCGCAGTTTCTCCGGCCAGACCGAAAAAAGCCAGTGCAGTGGCTGCGGCCGTAAGCGGATCCGCATCAACTGCCATGAATGCCGCAATCAGGGCACTTGCGGCGCATCCTGCCCCGGTAACATATGTCATCAGCGGATGACCGTTTGATATACGGACAATTCTTGTGCCGTCTGTAATCAGATCCGCAGGGCCTGTAATCGCCAGTGATGTACGCAGTTTTTTGGCAAGCATTTTTGCCGTATCTTCCGCCTCCGTAACGGAATGCAGCGAATCCACCCCTTTTGTTGCCGCACCGCTGTCTCCGAGTGACAGTATCTCCGATGCATTTCCCCGGATAAGCCCGGGACGGGTTTCTGAAATAATTTTCTTTGCTGCGTTTGTGCGCAGCGATGTCGCCCCTGCCCCCACAGGGTCAAGGACAATGGGGATTTTGAGCTGACCGGCCTTTTTTCCGGCTTTTATCATAGAGTAAATCCAGTCGTCGCTCAGGGTGCCGATGTTGAGCAGCAAAGCATCCGCAAGAGCCGCCATTTCTTCCACTTCATTGGGGGCATGGGCCATCACCGGAGACGCTCCCGCAGACAGCAGCGCGTTTGCTGTGTAATTCATGACGACATAATTGGTAATATTGTGAATAAGCGGTCTTTTTTTTCTTAATACCCTCAGATTCCCCGCTGCTTTTTCCGCGATATTTTCTGTCATTGTTTCTCCCTTACAGTTTGATGAACCGGCAAAAAGTCATTTTTCCGGAATTCGGTTTTAGTAAAATCAGTATGTTAAATTACTGAAATCCCTGTATTTCGGACTTTTTACATATTCATCAAAGTTTCTTCCTCAAAATAAAAAACCGCTCCCGGAGGAAACGGCTTTGTTTTACAGGTTTGCTTTTGTTTCCATAATACACCACTTTGAAAGTTTCTATACTTTTGCACTTTTTCATAAGTTACTGATTATATTGAAATTAAAAAATTGGCCTCCGTTTTTCTGTATCAATAATTTCAATAGGTTATCATCTAAAATCAGCATATATACTGATCCAATTTTGGTTTTTCCAAAAACAGACACAAAATCTTATAACATGTCCGCCAAACAGTTGCGGTTGACAGTTGAAGCAAATTTCGTGTCTGGAAAAACCTAAATTGGAATAGTATAATTCAAAAAGTGCAAAAGTATACTGAACTTGCGCAGCTATTTTGCGGTTTAATCATTTTAACTACCTGAAACAATAATATATTATGTCTATATTTATCCAAATGATTATTTTTGGATATGTTGTAATTTCAATATGTTAAAGATTTGTAAATTTGGAAACTTTTAAAGATTCAACAGCATGATAATATTGTATTTTTTGTTCAATCATAAGATTTTGCCTGCACAGGTTCAGAAGTATAGAAAGTTTGTCCCCCCTGATGCACTGTCAACATTAAAATGACGGATATCCGTAAGATCTGCGGGAACCGTAAGGGCGTATTGCATACGCCCGGAGCTGCGCCCGGAGGGCCTGTGCAATAGGCCCCTGCAGATAATATCACCCGCCATTTTAATGTTGACAGAGCACTACTTCACCACCCGCAGTACATTATCCGATTTCTGCAACCGGTACCATAATGCGCGGATAATCACATCCTCCGCTTCTTCACCCTTCTCTTCCTCCAGTTTCCGGCAGTCTTTGAGCAGCGCGTCATTGGCTCCCCACAGACGGAATTCATCCCGGATAATGATCCCCAGATTGTCCGACAGATCGCCCAGACGTTTTTCATTCATATTGGCAATTTTTGAGCGTTCCTGAAAACTCAGTTTTTTCATCAGGTATTCCACAGCCTCCCGCACACTCCGGGGAATACGGATAAATTCTTCCACCCGTCTCTGGGATTCCCCCGAAGGATACGCATGAATATTTTCATATCTGCGGGGATCAATAAAATTGAGCTGGAAAACCACTTCCAGAATGCTTTTGGTCATCCGGTAAATATCCGCATGGAATTCAGCCCCCGAACCGGTAATGCAAAGTATCTCTATGCCGTATTCCGTCATCCATGCTTCAATGCGTTTGGCAGCTTCAAATGCGGAAATTTCATCCATCTGAATAATGAGAAAAGGCAGATCATGGCGCAGGGCAATGCGCTGACTGACAGCGGCGTTTCCTGTCAGTTCCCCCATGATAATTATCAGCACACCGTCCGAATCCAGTATATTCTGTTCCATACTCTGCTGCAGATCATCCGAACTGACAATCCGTAAACGGTATAATGTGACCAGTTCATTTTTTTCCCGCGCCTGGAGCGGGGTGATCCAGCCTTCAAAGGCAATATAGAGATTCCGGGCAACATCCAGAGCCGCCCGTTCAACTCCGGCCTGTCCTCCGGAAATTATTTTTCGGATCATAAAATAACTCCTGCTTTTTTCCGTTTTCCGACGGGACGGTAAATGTCCGGTCTGCATTCCCGATAACAAAGTCAGGAAAAGTGGTTGATTTGTATATATAATAAATCTTATTGAATTTTCAAGGAAAATTATATAATATTTCTCTGACGGATAAAAACGGGCATGAAAAAGATATATCATTTAAAGGGTTCGAGTTTTAATGAAATATAAATATCATATACTTACACTGGGATGCAAGGTGAATCAGTGCGAATCCGATGCCATTGCCCGATCCCTGGATGCCGCGGGCTGGGAAGCGGTTTCAGACGGAGAGCAGGCGGATCTTTGCATTGTCAACAGCTGCACGGTTACGGCAAAGGCATCCATGCAATCCCGCCGGATGCTGCGCGGGCTTATCCGTTCGCAGCCCCATGCCTGCATTGCTGTGACCGGATGCGATGCCCAGACCGGGGCCGATGCACTGAAAGAAATTGAGGGTACGCATTATATTATCGGTCACAGTCATAAACACCGTATTCCGGAACTGGCAGAATCTTTCATTCTGAAAAAAAGGAACCGTTCCCGTATGTTACGGGATGATATTCGGGAGGAAAATCTTTTCCGGCAGTATCCCCTGACGGCTTTTGGTGAGCGGACCCGTCCCTTTCTCAAAATTCAGGACGGATGCAACGCGTTCTGCTCTTACTGCATTGTACCTTATGCACGGGGACCGAGTCGCAGTATGCCTTTGGCGGATGTGCTGAAAAATATCCGGAATATAAAAAAATCAGGATACAGGGAGGTGGTGCTTTCCGGTATTCATGTGGGATGCTACGGAAAGGATCTTGCGCCGGAAAGCGATTTTCTGAGTCTGCTGCACAAAATTGATGCGGAAAATCTGATTGACCGGGTTCGTGTCAGTTCTGTTGAACCCCATGAAATCAGTGAAAAAATAATTCGGCTTGTCGCAGACTCGGAACGGTTCTGCAATCATTTTCATATCCCCCTGCAAAGCGGAGATGACGGCATATTGGCAAAAATGGGGCGACCCTATGACAATGCTTTTTTCCGAAGGCTGATCCTGAAGATCCGGCAAATGCTTCCGGATGCGGCCATTGGCGTTGACATCCTGATCGGTTTTCCGGGAGAGGATCACAGGGCCTTTGAAAACACCCGGCGCACCATTGCGGAACTGCCTGTCACTTATCTCCATGTATTCCCCTATTCTCCGCGGAAGGGAACTCCGGCAGCCGCTTTTCCCGATCATCCGGATGCAGCGATTGTGAAAGAAAGATGCCGGGAAATGAGGGAATTGGGAAATATCAAAAAAAGGGAGTTTTATCAAAGTTTCACCGGAAAAAGGCTGTCGGTGCTGGCAGAACACCGGAGGGATGCTGAAAGCGGGATGCTCAAAGGTGTCAGCTCCAATTATCTGACGGTTTTATTTGCAGGAGAAGATGCGCTGAAAAATCAGATCTGCGAAGTGAAAATCAGGGAAATTCTGCCGGGTCCCAGGGCCTCCGGCTTTTTGGTATGAAAGACGGAGTGCGAAAAGCTGCGCGGAGTGCGAAAATGAAGGCCGAAGCCGGTTTTTCGCAGACACTTTCATATAAACCACCATGCCCTGCCGGGCACAACAAAGGATGAAACTTTTGACTTCCGGTGCAAAATGTCATAACTATC
>JAABRU010000308.1 GCA_011390755.1 Desulfobacteraceae bacterium
CAGCAAAAGCCATCCGGAAGACGGCCTGCTGGGAACTGCCATTGTGCGCGGGAATATGACACTGTTTATTGATATTTCCCGCATCATCGAAATCGCAGAACCCGGATGCTTTGCCGAACGCAAAGAAAATGACACCGGGGGTACTGCAGACGCGTTCTTTTCATGCTGAGGAAGCAGCCCTCGGCCGCATTTATTCCGGAATCTGAAAACCGAAAACTTCTTTTACTGTTTTTTCATAGGCTTCTGCACCGGATTCATCCAGCCAGTCTCTGTAGTATTTGGCAAAATCCGGCCGCTTTTCTGCAATGACAAGATTTATTTTTTCAATCACCGCTTTCCCCCATTCGTTTCCCGGACATGCCATGTAGGATGTTGTAAACTGTTCTCCTCCCTGAACCGGAAAAAAAACAAGGGCATTTTTTTCCAGGTTCATATGTTTTGCAATCTGCCTCGCAGCATAAGAAATTTCCATGGGCAGGGCTAAAAGCATATCTACTCTTTCTTTCAGCAGCATTTTTATCAGTCCCTGCGAATCATTCCCGGCACGTTCTTCAATTTTTTTGCTTCTCCGGAAAGAAGCAATTGCACTTTCAATGGAATCGCCATAATTTCTGCCGGAAATCAGTCCGATCCTTATATTTTCCTCCTGCGCCAGCACCGCCTGAAGATCAATCGTTTTTTCAGGGCCGATATATTTTTCATAGCGGTTTATTTTTTCCAGCGGGATAATAACACCGTTTGAAAGACCTATGAACAGGGGTTCGGAATATGCAGAAAATTTTTCCCTTTCCGGAGTTTTGTATATGGAGGCGCAGCAGACATTTCTGCCGTCTTTCAATGATTTGACAATTCTCTTATAATTACTTTCATGGAACACATGCGTATATCCGCTGAGAAAGGCCGTAACATCCTTTTCCATTCTGTCGCAATAACCGGTGCCCTTCTCATCTCCTCTAAGGATAAAAGCCGGGGGGAAATCGGCATGAAACCAATTAATGGTCTGCTCTGCATGGCATTTGCAGGCAAACGCTGCGATAAACAGGAACACATAAAAAAAACAGTTTTTTTTCATCATAAACGGTTCTCCTTTCCATAGTGTATTTCATCAATGGTTCGGTAATATTTTGCTTTATGTATTGTTTGTAAATCAGATAGTTATATTATAAGTCCCTAATATTTTTCATGTCAGGCTGAAAGCTGACATTGATAAAAATATTTTAGCGGGAAAATTATCTGCAAAATTTGCAGATTCATTTTTTAACCAACTGATATGTTTTATATTTAAAATATCAAAAAATTACCGAAGTATTGTTCATATGAGCGTGAGTAAAATAGCGCAGAAAGCCATCCGGCGGATTTCCCGGCTCCCGCCTCCGGCAGAGGCAGAGCCCCGCAACGAGTTGAAAGCAGGGTGCGTTAGGTGCCCAGCCGCAAGGCACCGGAATTTGTAACTTACGGCACCTTGCGCTTCGCTAACGCACCCGATGGTATGCTGTACGGGGCGGAGCCCCGGTAACGAAATGGGGTGAGACTGATTCAGGCGGTCTTACATGGCCGCCTTTCCCGCATCATATCTCCAAACCTCCGGAAGAGATAACGGGCATCATGGGGGCCGGGAGAGGCTTCGGGATGATACTGGACAGAAAATAAAGGATACTGTTTATGCCGGAATCCCTCCAGAGTATTGTCATTGAGATTCATATGGGTAACTTCAATCTGATTCATATCCAGACTGGCGGTATCCACAGAAAAACCGTGGTTCTGCGAGGTGATTTCAATCCGCCCGTTTTCCATATTCTTTACCGGCTGATTTACCCCCCTGTGGCCGAATTTCAGTTTAAAGGTTTTGCCTCCCAGGGCCAGTCCCAGAATCTGCTGCCCCAGGCAGATACCGAACATGGGGCGGTAGTCCAGAAGATTCCGGACTGTTTCCACGGCATAGGTAAGCGGTTCGGGATCACCGGGACCGTTGGAAAGAAAGATTCCCTCCGGTTCCGTTCTTCTGATAATTTCGGCATCGGTGGAAGCAGGAACCACAACAATTTCGCAACCTTCTTTTGCCATACAGCGGAGAATATTGTATTTGACACCGAAATCAAGGGTGACAACAGAAAGTTTTTCCCCCCTGTGTTTCCAGATATTCCGCTCCGAAAGACTTTGTTCTTCAAAATAATGCGGTCTGCCGTCTTCCCAATAATAAGGCATTGCTGTTGTGACGGATTTTACCAGATCCTGCCCGGCCATGCGCGGTGTTTCCCGCACTCTTCTGAGTAAGGATGCCGGGTCCCCGTCTTCGGTGGAAATGAATCCCCGCATGGCCCCCGCATTCCGCAGATGACGGGTCAGGGCGCGGGTATCCAGCTCCTCAATGCCCATTACCCCGTATTTTTTCAGATAATCCGCGAGGGAGGAAACCGAGCGGAAATTACTGGGAAAAGACTGGTATTCGCGTATGATAAACGCAGCCACCTGCACCCGATCCGATTCCGCATCTTCGGGATTAACGCCGTAGTTACCGATCAGCGGATAAGTCATGGTGACCATCTGCCCTTTATAGGAGGGATCGGTGAGTACTTCCTGATAACCGGTCATGCCGGTATTGAAAACCACTTCCCCCCGGCTTTCTCCGGGCCCGGTGAAAGATTTGCAGGGAAATACTTTGCCATCTTCAAGTACAAGTAATGCTTTCATAGTCCTATTCTGTTTCTGTTTTTCCGCAGTTCTGCCTGATGAACCCGTAAAAAGTCCGAACTTCCGGTTTTCTGTTTATTCATACCGATTTTTTTTTACCGGACTGCTGCCCGGGAAAGCAGACACCGGGATACTGCATAATTTTCTCATATACAAGCTCTGCCACTTCCGGGTCTATTTTTCCGCAAACTTTTTGAAAGTTTTCGGCAACTTCTTCTTTGAAAAAAATACCGTCTGCGATAAGAATCGGCGTGGCCTTGTATTTTCCGGGCCGCCCTTCTCCGTCATCCACCCTGCTGTGCCTGTACCCGCTTTTGCGCTCCCAGGTCAGGGCGTGCTGGTCTTTCAGTTTGTCATAACAGAGCTGAAAACCGCAGAACCCGGCTTTTTTATCCATCCAGACAATGAGATCAAAATATTCATCCACAAACCAGCGGCGGAAAGGTTCTCCGCGAATCTGTCTTACATTCAGTATTTCATAAAGCATATGTTAAAAAATTTCCTGATATACTATTCCAATTTAGGTTTTTTCAGGCACGAAATTTGCTTCAACTGTCAACCGCAACTGTTTTGCGGACATGTTATAAGATTTTGTGTCTGTTTTTGGAAAAACCAAAATTGGATCAGTATGCATAACCTGCCGGAATTTTCCCGTGAATATCCGCTTCCGTATGCCTGCCGCTTTGCATAATATATTTCTGTTCTGATTTTTTTCAACACCTGCTGCATCTGCCACATTGTTTTTTATATTTCAGAAACTGTTATAACCATATTTCGCTTGTCTTTATAAGGCTTTGAAAATGAAACTGAATTTTTCAAACCTTTTTGCATGCCCAAAGAATCGGATTCAATAAATCCAGACTGCCGGATCGCAAAAAGCGAAATGTGATGATCTCATAAAAAGTCAGAAAATTAGGTTTTGATACACAGTAATCTGCTGATTTTACTGACAGCGATTTTCAAAAATCTGACTTTTTACCGATTCATCAAATGGAGATCGTTAAACCAAAACCTACCTTATGTCATTTCAGCTATATGGATTGTTCCTTTGATTCAATTCAATAAATCTGGAATGAGAAAAATATTGTAAAGCAGGTTTTGGTTTAACGGTCTCCAAATGTGGATTATAAATCCGCAGATTCCGATTCTTTGCAGAGACGCACGGCCATGCGTCTCTGCCGAAAACAGGGATCGGATTATCAAAAATTTAAACGGGGCCGGTGCTGCTGTCTTGCAATTGCCATTCGCCTTCCACAACCGAACCTTCGGGAATAAGATGCTGTGTATCGGAAAGGTTTCGGATCCGGGCTTTTCCCTGTATTTTCACATCTGCCCCAAAGAGAACATCGCCTTCTGCCGTCAGAGATTCACAATCTTTCATGGAAGGAATTCCGGCCGGGAAGCGGCGATCAAAATCATCAATTTTTTCATAATACCGGGAATCCAGACTGATTTTCACATGATCGGAGCGACGTTCAGGGTTTAAGTGCAGTTTTGCATCCGACGGGCTGAAAAGAAAATAATCCGAGCGCACCAGCAGGAGATCACTGCATTTTTTCACAGGAAAAAAACGGCTCCGGGGCACACAGACCGCACCGGCCCCTTCAAACAGGGAAAGGGCCGCGCCCATTGCAGTTTCCACCTGATACACGGGCGGGCTGTTTTTATCCCTGGGGTTGAGTCTTTTGGGATTCAGAATCATGGGCAGCCGGATGTTTTTTTCTTTGCGGATCAGTTCTTTCAGGTGTTTCAGATTCACCCAGAGGTTATTGGTATTGAAAAAATGATAACGGCTGATGTCACGGAAAGCATCCAGTTCCTCTTCCGGGCACTGGGCCGATTCCCGCAGCAGCAGGTATCCGTCCGCATGGCGGGCAAGATGACCGCCTTTGACATCCGCGGGGGTGCGCCGGGCCGCTTCCATCATAAAGGGCAGCTTTTCAGATGCAAAATATCCCAGCAGACTTTCATCGGTTTCTGCCCCCAGATTGTCGGAGTTGGAAATAAACGCGTAGACAATCCCCTGATCCAGCAGGCGGTCCAGCATTCCGGAAGTTTCCAGGGCCGTATAAATGTCACCGTGACCGGGCGGATTCCATGCCATTGCCGGATTTGGCTCCCAAACAGCAGGTGCAAAATTTTCCTGCAGAATTTTTGGGAATTTATGCTGGAGGAAACAGAGAGGCATTTTTTCCGGTGCGATTTCTTTCAGTGCCGCCATTGTATCCGCATGGGTGCTGAAACTGTTCATCAGGGCCAGTGTCATATTATCTCCGGAAGCCCTCCGGAGCAGAATTTCCAGAAAAGATAAACCCTTTCTGACTTTCAGCAGTGATTTGGGACCGGTCAGGCCCATGCTGGTTCCCAGTCCGCCGTTGAGAATTATCCGCACTGTTTTGGAAAGGGATTCCCGACCTGCCGGAGCATAGTCTGTCAGTTTTTCCATATCCGGAATTTCATCCGGTGAGAGGGGGCGGATTTCCCGGTCTGAAATCCGGCCGCTTTCCCCGCTGACAACTTTCTGATAATACCATGCAAAGGTTTCTGTTACAATGGAAGGCAGCCCTTCCTTTTCCATCCTGGTAAGAAAATCCGGCAGATAATCCTTCTGACCTGTCACCTTTTTCTCCTTTCTCCGCTATTCCGGTTCATTCTGCAAGAGACCCCCTGCGTCATACATTTTTCTGTAAGGGATCCCCAAAAAATATAATATACCCCTTTTTTCATGCACGCTGTGATTTTATATAAAAGTCACCTGTAGAGACGCACGGTGTGCGTCTCTATAGGGTGTGCGTCTCTGCAGTGTATTTTCATGCTTCGCTGTGAGCCACGGATCATGGCCGTTTATATGAAAGTGCCTGCGAAAAACCGGCCTCCGCCTTAATTTTCGCACTCCGCGCAGCTTTCATGCTTTCCGGCACCCAGCACCCCAGCACCCAGCACCTAGCAACCCAGCACCCAGCACCCAGCAACCCAGCACCCAGCACCCAGCACCCAGCAACCCAGCAACCAGCAACCAGCAACCCAGCACCCAGCACCGTTTATATGAAAGTGCCTGCGAAAAACCGGCCTCCGCCTTAATTTTCGCACTCCGCGCAGCTTTCATGCTTTCCGGCACCCGGCACCCAGCACCCAGCACCCAAAACTC
>JAABRU010000309.1 GCA_011390755.1 Desulfobacteraceae bacterium
ACATATTTGAATTCAATGAGAACGTCAAAGATTTTGAATTTCCGCATATCCGGACGGATAATCATGGTCAGATCCGCATGGGTGCGCCCGGTTTCCGGTTCCGAATCCATGATATAGAGAATGTCATTATACAGCAGGGTCAGAAAGGCCGTTTTCACGGTCAGTTCGTTGGCCCATCGGTAATCCCGGTTGTGAAAGACTTTGAAATAACGGTTTTCAATGAATTCACAGAGGGGATTCATATCGCCTTTCTGAAAAACGGCCTTGGCCGCATTCAGCCCTTCATCCCGTTCCAGCGGTTCCGGCAGCAGCATTTCCCGGATGCGTTCCACATACAGGCCCTGTATCACCAGATTGGGGACTCTGAAAGCCAGTTCCCCGGTCTCCGTCTGGCTTTCCAGTGTCAGCACACCGAAATAATATAGAAAGGAGACCAGCAGGGTGCTGTCCTTTGCCGTGCCGCCCAACATTCTTTTGATCCCGAAACGGTCCTCCAGATCGGATATGACCGGCGGACGGGATTCATCCACAATATCCAGAAGCATCTGGGAGCCTCCGGGTATGCCGGAGATGAACTGCAGTTTGGCATCATCTGTTGACAGGTTGGCATCCAGCATCTTCCGGGGGGCTTTGCAGGTCTGATAAAATGCCTTGAGAAAATAAATGGCAAGGGTGGGGTTGTACATTTTTCCATCCGTGTCCGCTTCAGGAGAAAAAATGTAACCGTTGTAATAGGTTTTCATCAGATGAACAGCCTCTTCCGCGGCACGGTGTCCGAACCCGCATTCATGGCAGATATGTTTTGCTGTTTCCGAAATTTCAGATTCATGAAATCCGCACATGTCATTGTAAACCGGATTCAGGTAGATATTATCCGCAATATTGTACCCGCTGGTGATGTCGCTCATGACCACCGGGGAAACCCCGGTGATGAAAATCCGGTCAAACACCGAATCCTTGGTGGAGGATTTCACTGCCTTGAACAGGGTTTTCAGTGCTCCCTCCTCATAAAGCAGAGCACCGTAAATTTCCTTTTCCCTCCGCACACCCATCATGACCTCATTGGCGAAATTGTCGTATTCGTCAATGAGGAGGAAAAGGGGAACGGCAGTTTTCCGCACGGCTGTTATGAGGGAACGGATGGAATTGACGGCATTGTCCGGGTCGGTTTCGATTTTCACAGTCAGGAAATCCGCATAATATACCGCAAAGGATTTGATGCAGGCATTGATATGGTCATGCAAAGCTCTTTTGATATCCTCCGCACTGCCGGAAGGGTCCACACAGGAGAAATCCCATTCCAGGATAAAATAACTGCTGTGCAGAGGGGTCGGATTCTTCCCGATCTTCAGATGCCCGAAAACCTCCTGAAAATCCTCTTTTCTTGCAATGTCATAATAATTGGTGAGCATGGAAAGCAGCAGGCTTTTCCCGAAGCGCCGGGGCCGGAGGAAAAGCTGGTATTTTGCTCTTTCCAGAAGCGGTATCCGGTCTGTCCTGTCGCAGTAAAAATAATCCTTTGTCACAATTTCTCTGAAATCGCATATGCCGTATGGGAATTTCATAGGGTCTCCTGTTATTTTCAGGTTTTGGCGGTGAAGTCTGAATCGGGATATCCGGGATTGTCAGGATTTTTATCCCGGATATCCTTCTCTATCCTGAATATCCTGATTCATCTGTACTGACTGCAAATCTTCCCGAACCAGAGGATGATGTCTTTCAGGGCGTAGGTGAGGGCGTTTACAGTGTCGGAGGTGGGCTTATAACCGTCATTATTCTGATATTTTGCATGAGGGCCGAAATCACTGGCGATTTCCTGAATGTCATAAAGAAAATTTTTCAGGATACTGTTTGAACTGTGTCTGTAAAGCGGTTTTCTGTTCTGTTTGTCATAATCATTGAACCATTTGATTACGTTCCGTAAAACAATCTGGTTCGGATTTTTTGTGTTCCAGCATTCAGGTGGCGCATTCAGATTTTTAGCAAGATGTGACAGAATGTTTTCCATCAGATTCCTCAGTGTTCCGAGACTTTCCGCTATATCAGAAGGATTGGTTGATTCTTTTTTGGAAAGCACATGAAGGAATTTCTCACGGGCTTCTTCACCGATATGATCCCGCAATATATCCAGATGCGGGTCTTTTTCAATAAAACGTCTGATCTGCTCATACCCGTCATCCTTGAACCAGAAATTTTCCTTCACTGCATCAATGTATTCCCGGATTCTCCGCCCTTCCCGAAGTCTGCACCCGTTTGAAAAATCCTGTTTCAGCAATTGCTGAAAATCATCAAATGTGATGCTGTTGCCTGTGAAAAAGCATATCTTGGAGCCGATGTCTGAAATATCCCATCCTTTGCGATTTTCATAATACAGGCAGGTCAGGTAAAACAGCAGCAGACCGCTGTAGTCCTCTTTTGCCAGTATTTCATCAAAAATCTGCCGGGTTTCAGCCTGTTCTTTTTCATTGTCTGCAAATGCGGAGACAAACAGTTTTCTGGCTTCTTCAATAACTGCCTTATCTTTTTCCATATACTGAGTGGGAAAATTGATGTCAAAAATAATGGTGTCAAATTTTTCTTTGAACAGGGAAGCACAGGCTTTGCAGAAATCCGCTTCTATGAAAATCCCTTTCTTTTTCAAAAGATTTTTCCGAAGCAGTATTTCTTCCTGTACCTGTATTTCCTGAACATCTGAAGCGGAAAGAGCAGATGTAAAAATCTCACCTGCTGCATCAAAAATATATCCGGCCTGATCTTCAACCCATAGGATTTTTTTCATTTTTTCTCCTTATATGCGATTTCAACTCTGTCTGTTTATGAACAGAACCGTTGTAAATTCCATAAAATCCGTATCCGGTATATCTTTTTCCCATTTTTCAAAACTCCCCAATGCTTTGGAAAATTCCTGTATCATTGCCAGTCCCTGCAATGTGCTTTCTCTGAGATTGAACCGGGATTTTTTGCAGATATTGGACATGATGATTCTGCAACCCTCCGGACTGCTTTCTGTCCGTATGGCGAATTTCCGTACCGATTCATCTTCCACCGTGCCGTAACGGAGCATGTTTTTGCTCAGTTCCAGAAAGATGATGAAAAGAATGGAAAAAGTGTAGGAACTGTTTTTCACATAAATATCCTTCAGATCATCTGCCTGAATATGGAAAAAACGGGATACAGGCTGAAAAACTTTGCTTTGGAATGCGCTTACAAATTCATTCACATTGTTTTCAGACAGTTCGGAGATGGCAAAACCCGGCGTGTTCCGCATGGTTTCCAAAGCAGACAACTTTTCTTCCAGATCATCCTCATCATTTTGATCAATGGCAAAAAAGATTTCCCTTATGGTTTCCCATCCTTCCTCGCCTGTGACAAGGTAATAGAGATTGACATTCAGGCAGAAATACAGGAAATGATACAGGCTGATGCTGTTTCCGGTTTTTTGAAAAAACAGGTCATTTCCCGTTTTGGAAAATGCTACACTGTCTTTGCTGAAAGCAAGTTTGATTGCCTTCATGGTGGAAAGAACAAGATTGTTCAGCAGTTCCAGCCGGTCAATGTCTGTAGCGGAACTGGTTTTGTTTTTGATTTTGTGGATAATGCCTTTATTCGCCAGCATAATATTGCTAATGGTATGGCTGACGGCCTGGAAGATGTTGGTTTTTATCTGGCTTATTTGTTTTTTATATTTTATCACTTCGACTTTCTCACTAAATCGCCTGCTTTCGATATCAAACTCAGTACTTTTAGGATCATTAAGTTGTTGACGACAATGAACTTCAAGCATTGCATCGTCCTTCGCATCTTCATATCTACCTAATTTTAAATAACATTCTTTTCTAAATCTATGAGCATTGCAACAATTCTCTTGATCTCTATCGTAACATTCCGTAAAATCATTTATGGCATCTACATATTGATTTTGTTCCATATAAAGAATTCCTCTATAAATATAGTTTTGAGTATTATCCTGATTAAATTTTATAGCTTTGTTATAATTCTCCAATGCTATGTCATCATTATTCATTTTACGATATATATTACCACGCATTCCGTAATAATCACCTTCATCCGGACGGAGTTCAATAGCTTTATTTATTACATTCAATGCATTTTCATATTGTCCAAGAACAAAATAGACTGTACACTGACCTGAGTATGAGTATGCATTATCGGGGTCAAGTTCTATCGCTTTTTTATAATCTTCCAATGCATTATCATAGCTTTCCATCTTCTCATGACGGCGTTCCCGTTCAAAATTTAACATCCACACATGAGAATCAGAAATGGGCTGGACATCTTTATTATCTTCAAAATTATTTTCAATAATACTGTTTTTTAGTATATGTTCAATTATGGTGTCCTCAGAAATATATCTGTCCTTATAGACTGAAGCACGTTTAGCACGATAATCAGCATTTTCCGGATCAATCTTAATAGCGCGGCTATAATTTTCCAAAGCTTTGTTAAAACTACCAAACATATCGGTATCATACAATTTGGTGTTATAGTAATACCTGTCTTTATATGTCTTTACATAAATTTCAGCCAGTTTGGCATAATAGTCAGGGTTTGTGGGAGCAAGTTTAATGGCCTTCTCACAATGTGTAATTGCATTAACATAGTGGTCTTCATTATTATAATTAGGATAACAAGACATCAAAAAATGGTATTCCGCATTGTTTGGCTCAAGTGCAATCAAATTTGTACAACATTTAATAGCATAATCATATATAGCATAACCATATCCTATATTCTCACATTTCTTAAAAATACTGCTGGATATGATTTCCATATAAGATGAAACATCATTTGGGTTTGAATCAATATATCTATCAAAGTCTTCATATGCTTTTTTTCTATAATCTTTTTCCTTAGTATCTTCAAAACGATAAATAAGAGATGATACTAAATATAATTGTCCTCTTTCTAAGTAGTAATTTTTATTGTCAGGTTCTGTTTCAATTAATTTGGTGAAATAACTTATTTCACTAGAAATTTTTTCATTCAGTTCGTTCCGTTTTTCTATGGAATCTGTATTTTCAGACATATTTTCTCCTGTTTGGAAAAAGTTGATGAAGTTTGGGAGTTGGATTGTCTGAACCGGGATTTACAGGATTAAGGGATGAACCCGGATTAAAAAAATCCTGAAAATCCTTTCATCCTGTGAATCCCGATTCTGACAAAAAGGGAAAATTTTATTATCAGTTCATATCACATATCTGAAACGAATATAAAGCATGAACCATGCCAATCCGGGGAAAATGTTAAAATTCATTTATAAACAAATATTTATCATACATACTGGATAATCTGCTTCTGAAAAAAGGTAAAATTATTTATCTTAAACGTAAATATTTTTACCCAACTCCGTAATGACGCATTTTGAGGAACACTGTCTGAATCAGGATTCACAGGATGAAAGGATTTTCAGGATTTTTATCAATCCTGCCCATCCCTTAATCCTGTGAATCCGGGTTCAGACAATACACAGGTAGGTTCCGGAGTGCCAAACTGAAAGTTTGGCTGTGTTTTTTCGATTATTCAGTGTCCCAAACTTTCAGTTTGGAACTCCTTTCATACCTGTTCCGAATCATCTTTATCATCAGGATCATTCACAGCTTCCCACCAAATCCGCTCAAATCCCAAAGACACCACGGCAAAGCGTTTCAGGCGCAGTTCCGGGTATTTTGTCTCCAGGCTGTCCCCGTATTTTTTCACCTGCGCTTTTGCGGATGCCATTTCCGTCTGCATGGAAGGTAAGGCCCGGAGATCCTCCACGGAAAGTTTTCCGGCCTGTTCCCCGCTCAGCCCTGCTTTTTTCAGGC
>JAABRU010000310.1 GCA_011390755.1 Desulfobacteraceae bacterium
ATGAAACATGCTCCCACAGCATCTGCCCGGAATGCGTACAGGAACTCTACCCGGAACTGTATATAAAATCTGAATGATGCGGTTTTTTTTTCAAAAAGGTCTGAATGTCCGGTAATATCCATCCCATTGAATAAGGTGATTTCCTGAAAAAAATGTACCGGAGGAGTGCCGGACTGAAAGTCCGGCAGTGTCTGGCAGACGGCAGTCCGGTTACAGACTTTCCGTCTGTGACTCCAGCGCAGGCGCTGCATTCATATTTGGAAATCGCCTAATGCCAATTCAAAGCCTGTCCGAAAACCTCCGAAACTTTGAATAATCTGTCGCCGGATTTGCCGAAACTTAATGCCATTGAGGCGAGTCGGGGACGAGTCAAAAGTAATAACGGTGGGGTACGCTGTGTACGGGCAAAGCCCCGTAAGGAGTCGGGTTGATTTTCTCCTTAAACCGGAGGGTCTTATGAAATATGTGATTATCGGAAACGGTGCGGCTGCGGTTCATGCGGCAGAGAGTATCCGCCGGACAGATGCCCGCTCTGCCATTTGCATGATTGCGGATGAAATGTTTTCTCCCTACTGCCGCCCCATGATCAGCATGGTGCTGGAAGGAGCGGCCGGACCGGAAAAACTGCCCATCCGGGATGAAAAGTTTTATGAGAAATACAAAATTACCCTGATACCGGGCAGGCGGGTCATCCGTCTGGATACGGAAAACCGCCGGGTCTTTCTGCCGAATGACCGCAAAGGGGAAGAATCCGTTTCCTTTGACAGACTGCTCATTGCCAGCGGTGCGGATCCCCGGCCTGTCAAAGCCGGAGGGATGAATCTGGAAAATATTTTTTATATGCGGACCCGGGCCCATGTGCAGAATATGCTGGCTGTTTTGCCCTCTGTAAAAAAAGCCCTGGTGCTGGGCGGCGGTCTGGTGGGATTCAAAGCCGCATACGGTCTGCTGCGCCGGGGAATTTCCGTAAGCATGCTCATCCGTTCCGACTATCCCCTGTCCATGCAGCTGGATGAAACTGCCGGAAAAATAATCCTGGATGAACTTGTGCAAAACGGTCTGGATGTAAGGGTGGGAGTGGAAGTAAAGGCATTTTCCGGCAAAAGGGCAGTGCAGGCGGCCCGTCTTTCCGACGGTTCGGAACTGCCCTGCCATATGGCGGTCATCGGAAAAGGGGTGCTTCCGGCCCATTCATTTGTGCCCAAAGATAAAATACGGACCGAGCTGGGGATTATGGTGGATGCCCGTATGGAAACAAATGTTCCCGGCATTTTTGCCGCGGGGGATGTGGCCCAGTGTATTGATATTGCCCGGCAGACAGGATGGGTCAATGCCATCTGGCCCGAAGCCGTGAATCAGGGGCGTATTGCCGGTTTTAACATGGCCGGACGGGAAATACACTGCAAAGGCAGCCTGAGCCGGAATGTGATGCGGATTTTCAGCAGGGATATTATGACGGCGGGCATTGTGAATCCCGCGGAAAAAGAGGGGACAGAAATCATTTCCCGCGGGGATGTACGGAAAAAAACCTACCGGAAACTTTTGTTCCGGAAAGATCGTCTGGTGGGTATGGTGCTGGTCGGCGATATTGAACAGGGGGGCCTGCTCATGTCACTGATTCAAAATAAAATACCCATCAGAATTCATCGGGAATGCCTTCTGTCTTCCGCTTTCAATTATGCGCAGCTGCTGATATAATTTTAAGGACTGTGCCCTGCCAGGGTTCAAATGACAGTTTAAACCTCTGTTTTGTCAAGGTTAAACTTGCTAAGGGTATGCGGATATCTGCGGAACTGCAGGGGCGTATGCAGTACGCCCCCAAAAGGAAAAATATTTTTTATCCGGAAAGATCAGAATTTTGTATTTTCCCCGGAATCATCCTCTTTTTTATGAACCACAGGAAAATAAAGACGGAAGCAGCTTCCTTTTCCGGGTTCACTGGAAATCCGGATGCCCGCGCCGTGGTTCCGGATAATGCCGTACACAATGGCCAGACCCAGCCCGCTCCCCTCCCCGATTCGCCGGGTCGTAAAATAGGGTTCAAATATTCTTTCCAGAATGTCCGGTGCAATGCCCTGTCCGCTGTCCGACACGGAAAGACAGACATGCTCTCCCGCATCCGGCTCAATACAGCCGGAGCATTTATCCACTCTCCTGTCCTCTCCGATATAGCAGTTTTCCACACTCACCTCCAGCACACCGCCCTTTTCCTCCATGGCCTGCACCGCATTGTTATAAAGATTTACCATGACCTGGTGCAGCTGGGACGGATTACCGTAAATCCGGTCTGCAGCTTCCGGAAGATTCAGGCGGATGGAAACAGAAGAGGGAATTGCCGCCTGCAGCAGTTCCATGGACCCTTTGACAATGGGGATAATATTGATGGGTTTGGGCATAAGTTCCGTCTTCTGGCAGAGATACATCAGCTGACGGATGACATTTTTTGCCCGGAAACAGGCGGTGCGGATTTCTTCCAGATTAAAACGGGCCGGGTTCCATTCCGGCACATCATCCATGGCAATATCCGTATTTCCCAGGATAATTCCAAGTATATTATTGAATTCATGTGCAATTCCGCCGGTCATCGTGCCGATGGCCTTCATTTTGTGCACCTGACGGAGCTGGCTTTGCAAATGTTCGTTTTCGGCAATTTCCGCTTTCAGCTGTCTGTTTTTTTCTTCCAGTTCTTTCTGCAGTTTCCGCAAAGACAGATGCAGATTGACTCTTGCCAGCACGGTCTCCACCCGGATGGGTTTGGTGATATAATCCACAGCCCCCAGCGCCAGCCCGCGGACCTCATCCACGGTGTCGGTGAGGGCCGTCATGAAAATTACGGGAATATCTTTTGATTCCGGACTGGCCTGCAGAATCCGGCAGGTTTCAAAACCGTCTATGCCGGGCATCATAATATCCAGCAGAATAATTTCGGGCCGGGCCTCTTTTACGGTTTCCAGCGCGGATTCCCCGTTGGTATTCACCAGTACACGGAATCCGGCAGTTTCGAGGGTATCAAACAGTACACTCAGGTTGGCCGGTGTATCATCCACAATCAGAATCACATCCTGATCCATATTTTTTTCTCCTTCTGAGGGCATGGGAATCATGCCTCATCAATTTTCCGGACCCCTTCCATAAGCAGCCACATAAAATCTCCCAGCACTTCGGCTTTCAGATCCGCTTCGGGCAGACCGGGGATGAATTTGAATTTACCGGAAGTTTCATTCATTACAGCAAAAAAAGCCTTGATTCCCTCCAGTTCCCGGTAAACTGCCCGCACCAGTTCCCCTTCCCTGAAAGAAATACGGGCACTTCCCCGACTCAGATCCAGAATCAGCATACCGCTTTTCTGATTGCTGTTTAAGGTCTGAAAAAGTTCCGAAGGCGGCATCTCCGACAGTTTGCCCACCATGCCCGAAGCCACTTCCTGGGCGCGGGCCGCATTGATACCGGCCAGACGGCTGGCCAGCATTTTGGCAAAATACATCTGGAGGGAGGGAAAACGGTTGAGCACCTGCCGGAAATCCCTGCTGCTGATATACAGCACCTTGCTGTCTTCTGTCACTTTCACCGTCGCGCCGACCGGATCTCCGCTGAGCAGACTCATTTCCCCAAAAATTTCCCCGGTGCCCAGAAAGGCGATACTCACCTCCGCATCTTCCAGTATCTGCACCCTGCCGGAAATAATAATATAGAGATTGCGCCCGGGCTCTCCTTTGCGGATAACCGTTTCTCCTTTGGCATATCTGCGCAGCTTGAGAAAGGAAACAATTTCTTTAATATCCGCTTTGGATAAACCGCTGAACAAAGAGAAATTGCACAGCAGGTCCGCAATACTGCTGAGTTCCTCCTCTGTTTTTTTCCGGGGTGCATAAGCTGCCGTATCTTCAGGGGAAAAGCGCAGACGGATTTTCCCGATGCAGCCGCCGCAGGAGAATGTGTGGCCGGATATTTCGGACTTCTGTGTTTCGGGAAGATCTGCGATATCCTTTACCAGAATCATACAGACCGGTTTTTCCGGCGGAACCATGAGCGCGTTTCCCGAAAGACTGAACTCCTCCCCCAGACTGTAAAGGGGGCAGTGCTGATTATCAATAATGCGAATAACGGCATCCGGATATTTCATTGACCTGTCCTTTCGGGATGGTAACTTAGGTCCCCTTTTGCAAAGGGGGATGCAGGGGGATTTTACAGGCGACGAATAAATCCCCCTCTTTTTTGAAAAACAGATTCTTATTCCGTATTTTCCTCATCCTGCCTTCGGATGCCTTCCATGAGCAGCCACATAAAATCCCCCATGAAGGGAAGTTCTTTTTCTTCCGCCGGGAGATCGGAGTTGAATCTGAACTGTCCGGAATGCTGATTCAGGATCGCATAAAAAGCATCCGGCCCTTCTTTTTCTTTAAATACAGAACGGATCAGCTCGCCGTCCCGGAAGCTGACCCGGCCGTTTCCTTCGGGAAATATCATTTCAACACTTCCGCTTTTCTGGTTGGCGTTCAGGGTCTGAAAAAGTTCGGAAGGGGATATTTCCGTAAATCTTCCCACCATTCCCGAAGTCAGTTCTTCGGACATGGCAATATTGCTTTCCGAAAGTCTTTTGGCCAGCATCCGGGACAGATACATCTGTACCGAAGGGTAATGCTCCACAATCCGGAGAAAATCTTTGCCTTTGATATAGAGCAGTTTTGTTGCTTCAACGGTCCGGACACTGGCAGCAACCGGTTCTCCGCTGATAAGACTCATTTCACCGAAAACTTCGCCTTTGCCCAGATAGGCAATATGAATATCACTTTCCCCGCTGACTTCCACCCGTCCCGAAGTAATAATATAAAGATTGTGCCCCGCGCCGCCTTTCCGCATCACGGTTTCCCCTTTGGAAAACCGGCGGAATTTTAAAAAGGTGCCCAGCTCGGTCAGCTGTTTTTCATTTAAACCTGTAAACAGGGGATATTGGGAAAGCGCTCGGATAATGGCACGGACTTTCTCATATTTTTCCTGAAATCCGCCGGATTCGGGAATTGCCGGGGCATTTTTCCATTCCATGCGGACAAGTCCCTCACAGTTTTTTTCCGGGCCGCTGCATGTAAAATGATATTCCGGATTTCCTTCCACTTTCTGACAGAACCGGACCGCTTCCCTCATACCCCAACCCAGGGTAATACAGGTGGTTTTTCCCGGCGGGAAAGCCAGTGCACTGCCGTTGAGACTGAACATGTCGCCGGGCTGATAAAGGGGACAGTGATCCGCTTCAATAATTTTCAGAATGCTTTTGGGAACCGCCATTGTTTCTCCTTTGTATTTTCAATTTCCATGAATTCCGGGAAATTTTTTCCCGTAATCCGGGAATATCGGATTTTTTTCAGATCAGGTTGGCCCTGTCTCTCAAGATTACATAATTTCAGCACGCAGGTCAATAAAATGCTTGTCCTGTCGGCAGAAGAATATATTATGCAGGGAGGCGGGGGCATCCGCAGAATGAGGGGTTTTAAAATAAATGATCAGAAATTCAGCAGAATAGGGATGAAAAGACCGGCAGATCACTGCGCTGAAAAAGCGGTTTGATTTTCAATGCCTTACAAAGACAGGCGGGATGCGACTTACAAAAGGGGGATCTAAGTCGCATGATTCGTAAATTTGAACAAATCCCCGCAATGCGTTAGTGCTCTGTCAAAGTTAAACTGATGGGTAAAAACGGGTGAACCGCATTCTGCGGCACGCACGGTTTTCAAAACCGTGTTACAGCAGACTTTGCCGGAAATAAAAAAATGACAGAAAAATTTACCGCAAAGACGCAGGGGACGCAGAGATGC
>JAABRU010000026.1 GCA_011390755.1 Desulfobacteraceae bacterium
CCAGCTTATTGCAAAATACAGGGAAGGAGGGATTAATATGCCTTACACAGTGGAAGATTATCAGAGGGATCTGAAAAATGAGGTCATGAAAAGTATGACCCCGGACGACTTTGCCGAACTGCTGAAAAAATTCGGACCGGAAGAAAGCCTGAAAGGGCTGAAACCGGAGGAGAGACTGAAGGGACTGAAAACCGAGGAGAGACTGAAGGGACTGAAAACCGAGGAAATATTAAAATGGATGAAGATGGATGAAATTGAAGCCTATATGAAAAAATCACGGAAAAAATGAAAGCAGGGATACTGCACAGCCAATACGGACTTACCTGTTCGGACGATACCGGGGTACAGAGAGCCGTCACTTGCCCCGAATCGGTTTTTACAGAGCCGGGATGACCGTGCGTGTGTTGGCCTGGGCCGATTTTCCCGGTGAATGAATGCAAAAATCAGGAAACTGTTTCAAAAATATCAACGGTTTCAGATTCCGGGATTTTTTCGGCTTTGGTTTCCCGCTCCGAGAAAAAGGAGTGCGAAAATAAAGGCCGAAGGGCCGGTTTTTCGCAAAAGTCCAAAAATTTTCTCGTTTCAGGTGTAACTTCCGCAGTCCGGGAAATCCGGAATACCGGATTTTAAAAGATAATTCTTATATATTGAACCGTCATCCCGACATCTTCTCATTAATCCCTGCCGGATGTCACCCTACCCCTCATCCCATCATCATACCGGAAGCAAATCCGGCTTGATTTACATTTAAATTCAATTTTATCAAATAGTTTAAATAAAATTCCAAGCATATCCTTCCCCCGCTTTCTAATACCAAAGGATTAGAAAAGTATTAGATTTTACCTTCTTCTTGCCTGCAAAAATACCACTAAAATCATACCAAAGGAGGATTGACTTTATTTTTTTTTTGATATTCTCAATTCGTTGGATAGTATTTATTTTCTTATATAAATTGTAAATAAAGGAGGACAGCATGTTTAGAAAAAAAATGTTTTTGTTTATTTTTATTCTTCTGCTGGGGATAGGCGGAAATGTTTATTCGGACGATTTTTACAAATATTCTTATGAAGAGGAAAAGAGAATCGCAGAGGAATTAAAAAGGTTGAATCAGATTCAGCTTGATATTCCGATAGAAGATGTGATTCAGAAATTGTCCAATGATGATGAGAATATTCGGTTAAGTACGGTTGAACTTTTAGGAAGAGTTCAGGATACTCAGCAAATTTTTGCTATAGAAGAATTGCTGTTGAAAGATCCGTCAGCTACAGTGAGAACTGAGTGTGCAAAGTCATTAGCACTGCTTGATTCAATTAACTCAAAATCAGTTTTGATAAAAGCATTAAATGATTCTGATGAAAGAGTTATATTGAAATCCGCATTGACCCTTGCTGCTTTAGGAGAAAAAGACGCATGTTTTAAAATATTGGCCAATTTCTGGACACAGGGAGACAGTAAACAGAAATTGGTATGTCATCTTGGTTTAAGAGATATTGCTACCGTCGCTGCATCTGAAATTCTGCACCGGGCACTATCTGATAATGATCCCTATGTCGCTGTTGATGCAGCAATTATTTTAGCCCAACTGGGATATACTGATGATGCCTTTCCAAAGTTACAGGAATTATCAACTCATGAAGCTATGTATGTACGGCTGGCTGTTTTGCGGGGGCTGGCTACGATTGGTGATGAAAAGTCTCTGAACCTGGTTCGTCAGCTTTTGACTGATAAAGAGCCATTGGTAAGTAAGCGAAGCCAGAAAATTTTGCAGGACTTTGGCAAAGAATTTACAATAAAGGAGAGCAGAACAAGTCGCAGTAGCTCTTACAATCCAGATGCTGCGGCACAATATGCAGAAACATGGTGGAATAGCCGCAATCCGTCATATCATGATTACGGAGATTATGATTGTGCAAATTTTGTCTCTCAGTGTCTTATAGCAGGAGGGTTGGATTTATCTGCGGGTACAAATGGCAGTGGTTATGGCGTAGACAGTTATGGCTGTATGTATAATTGCGATCAGCAGCATACACATTTGACAACTTATCAGGATGTAATATATGAACGCAGATATAATACCAGTAGTCCAAGAGAACCTTTGTGGTTTGTAAAAGGGGATGCCGCTATTTATGGAAATTCCACCGACCGATGGAGACATTCCGTTTTTGCTGTAATCGGTGATGATGATAATTATGTCGCATTAAATGCCCATTCTGTTAATCAATACCATAAATCAGTTCAATATTTTTATGATGTTGAACCAACATGGACCAGTTGTGATTTTTATCATATAAATACTGGCAGCGGAGGTTTGGATACCCCGACATTGCTCAGTCCTTCAGATGGAAGCACGGTTACTTCAGAAACCCCTTTACTTGACTGGGGGGCTGTGAGTGGTGCAACAGTGTACCGGGTGTTTGTTTCCAAATCCTACACCTGTCTTGACAGTCTGGACAATAAAACCCAGGATTGTGCCTGCGGATGTGTGATTAATACCACAACTCCTTTGGATTATTTCTATGTTTTGGACAGCCACGGATTGGAACCCGGTACAGCATATTACTGGATGGTGCGCGCCGGTAATGCAGATGCCGGCAGTCCCAATTCATCCATCCGGAGTTTTAAGACACCGACTGCCGGTGCGCCGGATTTGCTCCCTTATCAGCCTTCCGGTTGGGACAGCAAAATAGTGATTTCCAGCAATACCGGGACATCTACTTCAGCCAGCAAAATTTATGATGATGAAGATATTTATGTAGATTATAGTTGTGCAAATAACGGGGACACAACTGCAGGTTCTTTTTCCACTGGCTTGTTTGTCAACGGAGTTCAGAAGAGTTCTGCAACGGCTTCATCTCTTATGCCGTACTACTATAATTATGTAACTGATAAAAATATCGGCAAACTTTCTGAAGGAACCTATACTTTCGAACTGCGCTGTGATTTCAATAATCAGGTAAGTGAATCCAATGAAAGCAATAATAAATACTCCCGCACCTATACGATTACGAAGAGAGAATCTCCCCCGCAGATCACTCTGACACCCACAAGTTACAATTTCGGAAACCAGAATGTGAACACGACCAGCAGCACATATTCCTTCATACTGAAAAATACCGGAGGCGGGACCGCAACCGGAACGGTTTCCCTTACAGGAACTTACGCCAGTCAGTTTGAAATATACAGCGGGGGAGGGGCCTTCTCACTGGGAACCAATGTCACAAAGACGGTATATGTCAGATTCAAACCCACAGCCGAAGGATACAAAACAGCCACTCTGATGGCCGACGGGACATCTCCCTGCAATGATGCCTCGGCCTCCCTGGCCGGTACGGGTGTCGCAACTCCGCAGATCACTCTGACACCCACAAGTTACAATTTCGGAAACCAGAATGTGAACACGGCCAGCAGCACATATTCCTTCATACTGAAAAATACCGGAGGCGGGACCGCAACCGGAACGGTTTCCCTTACAGGCACGAACGCTGACCAGTTTGTGATAAGTAGCGGCAGCGGGGCTTTTTCACTGACATCGGACCAGACCAAAACAATACAGGTGAGATTCAGTCCCACAGGCGAAGGGGCCAAAACAGCCACCCTGACGGCCGAAGGAACCTCCCCCTCCAATGATGCCGCAGCTTCGCTCAGCGGTACAGGGGGAAGCAGTTGCACCGGACAGCCGGACTGGTCTGTAAATCCGGCGGATTTCCGGAATAAATGTACTCTGACAGGCATTGTTTATGATGACAGTGAGCAGATGCTCAGGGGAAGCTGTGATCTGCTGGCCGCATTTGTGGGCGATGAGTGCAGAGGGGTTGCTGAGGCAGAACAGACAGACCTGGGGGTACGCTATTTCCTCCAGGTATGGAGCAATGTTACAAACGGTGAAACCGTCACTTTCAGACACTATGACTCCGAAAGCGGAACCGTACTGGACAATATCAAAGAATCTGTCGAATTTGTCTCAAACAGCAGTTACGGCAGCATTGCATCTCCGTATGAACTGCATGTTCAGACATGCGAAAACCAGCCCCTCTGGACCGTGAACCAGTCGGATTTCAGAAACAAATGTACGGTGACTGCAACAGTCTATGATGAAAATGACGAACTGCTGGATTCGGACTGTGATATTCTGGCCGCTTTTGTAGGGGATGAGTGCAGAGGATTCGCAGAACCTGTGCAGACAGACCTGGGGATACGGTATTTCCTGCAGGTATGGAGCAATGTCACAAACGGTGAGACCGTCACTTTCAAATATTTTGATTCAGCCGGAGGGACAACATATGAGGATGTCTGTGATCCGGTTGAATTTGTCTCAAACAGCAGCTACGGAAGTATCGCATCGCCCAGGGAGCTCTCTGTTGTCTGCACAAAAGATGCTGAAATAGATCTCACCGGCGGCTGGAACTGGATTTCCGTCAATGTGTCCGGTGATGACATGTCCCTGGATACGGTTCTCTCCTCACTCGGAGGCAGTGCTGTTCAGATTGACAGCCAGGATGGATATGCCGAATATTACAGCGGAAGATGGTACGGCTCCCTGTCGGAGATCAATCCTGCATCCATGTATATGATCAAAATGGCTTCTCCCGCCACATTGACATATTCCGGGTATCCGGTTGATGTCACCACACCGATACCGCTGACTGCAGGATGGAACTGGATCGGTTATTATCCGGATTTCAGTTTAAATCTCGAAACCGCATTATCTTCCCTTAACGGCAAAGGAATACAGACTGACAGTCAGAACGGGTACGCCGAATATTACGGAGGCAAATGGTACGGTTCCCTGTCACTGCTTGAACCGGCAAAGGGATATATGCTGAAAACAGAAACGTCCGGTCAGCTGGTATATCCGGCATCATCCCAGGGTCGGAGCCGGATGCAGTCAGAAGCGGATTTGACAGTAGTGCACAGCCGGAGTGCCGATCCGGGCTGGAAGGAAAATGATCCGTCTGTGTATAAAGAACGCTGCAATATTACAGCAAAAGTATATCTTGACCAGTCCGATATTGCCGGACAGGGGGATATGCTGGCCGGATTTATTGACGGCGAACTCCGCAGCGGCGGGGCCAGTGTTGCCGCAACCGATCTTCCCGGGGGAATGGGATTTTCCTTACAGATATGGGGGGATGGTGAGGATGAAGGCAAAACCGTCACTTTCGGATTTTATGATGCTTCGGCAGACCGGGTTTACGATATCAGCGAAAACTTTCAGTTTTCCGTTAACGGGCAGTACGGCAGTGTTGCCGCACCGGAAAATCTGACAGTGCTTTCCGGCCCCGGAGATGTGAATCACCTGGGAGGTGTCAATCTGGAAGATGCCATATTAGCACTGAAAGTCATTACAGGTATAAACAATACCGAAGTCTTTACCGATGCGGATGTAAACAATGACGGAAAAATCGGGATACAGGAGGCGATTTATATTTTGCAGGTGGTCGCTGAAATTCGGAATAATTAAATATAAAATAACTCTGTGCTGAAAAGCACGGGGTAAATTCTTCAGAATGCGGAAACTGTTTTCAGTTTCCGCACTTTTTTTGCTCCTGCTCCGGCCTGCACCTGCGGCCACTGTGAACATTGTTCCGGAAAATACAGATGCAGACAGCATTAGGAAAATGTTCTCCGCTATACGGATTCTCCGGGTGTGCTGAAAATCAGCAGCATCCGCAAAGACAGCAGACTGTGCATCTGTTTTGACGATTCCGCACCGGGTGTGCCGGATCTGGACATCCTGCTGCCCGGTACCGACGGCACAGAAATATGCCGGGAAGTCAGGAAATTTTCAAAGGTTCCCATTATCATGCTTACAGCGAAAGTGGAGGAAATTGACCGGATTGTCGGGCTGGAGCTGGGAGCGGATGATTATATCTGCAAACCCTTCAGCCCCCGGGAAGTGCTTGCACGGGTCAAAGCCGTGCTGCGCCGCTGTTTTTCCGAAGATTCCGGAAAAAAACTCCGGGCCGGCCCCCTTTTCCTGAATCCGGAAACAAGGCAGATAAGCATTCTGGGAAATGTGATTGATCTGACCCCCATTGAATTCGGCATTCTCAGGGAAATGATCGCCTGCCCGGGCCGGGTATTTTCCAGAGCGCATCTGATTGAGCAGGTTCAGGGATATGATTTTGACGGATATGAACGTACCGTTGATTTCCACATTAAAAATCTGAGAAAAAAACTTGCGGTATTCCTTCCGGATCAGGAAATAATTGTCTCGGTTTACGGGGCCGGGTACAAACTCGCTGCCGGGGATGAAAATCTTTAAACACTATCAGAAAAAGGATAAAAAGAAAAATATTGACCCGAAATCCGGTTCACCCTAACATGATACATTTTCAGTAGATCGAAAAGTTTCCCCCGGATACGGTTTTACAGCTGTCCCGGAGTGCAAAAATTGTATTTTTGCACCGCCGCATCTCCCGGTTACCCCATGCAAAAATACAATTTTTGCACTCCTCCGGAAACGTTTCGATCTATAGACTTTAAGATAATGATTGTCTAAAATCAACATAAATTATCATTGAATTCAAATAGTTGAACAGTAAGATTCTATTTGTGTTTTATATAAATATATAATTCAATATTTCAAATAGTTATACATTTACACACTTGTTATCCAAAACAGAACCCTTTAATATCAAGGTTCAAAAGATTATCTTAAAAACTATACTGATTTTATCTATTTGAAAATTAACTGAGAAGGAGGAAAAAAAATGAAAAAACGATTATCATTTTTGCCGTTTGTTCTTTTTTCAGTTTTGCTCATTGCCGGATGCAAATTAAGCATTACCGCATTTACGGCTCCGGATACAGCGGAAACCGGGGAAATTATCACACTGACATTCAGCGGGCAGGCCGTGGATGAGGGGGATAATACCGGCGAATACGGTATTGTATTACAGATACCGGAAAGTTGGGGAGTGATGAAAGCGGTCCGGACACGGCCCATCATCGGTGATGTCAGTATCCGTGAAAAACCTGATTATGCAGCTTTATACACTGCGGAAAGCGGTTATAAAGTATGGGTGGGGACATGTACGGAAAACGGAACCGGGAACTATCCGGTAACTGCAACGGTGAAAGTGCTGACCGGTTCTTTCAGCGGAACGGTACAAAGCTTCAATGTGAAAGCCATTGCAGGTGCATTCCGAAACGGGGGATGGACCAGTGATGATCCCCGGGGAATCTTTAATTTCGCTTCGGTCAGTGACGACAAATATGTTGAATCCCTTACTGTCACCAAAGTTACGGATCAGTCACCTCCCGCGCAGGTGAATCTTTCCCTTATTGACCCCTACAGCGGTACGGATGTCCTTTTATACTGGAACGGATATGATGAGGAAAGTCAGAAAGATGTGGTTGAATACCGCATTTATCAGAGTTCGGCTGCCTTTTCCGATACCACAGGGATGTCCTATATTCAACATCCGGTAAGCCGGGATAAAAGCTATCCTGTAAGCGGCCTGACATACGGAAACACCTACTATTTTGCCGTAAGCGCAGTGGATGAGGTTCCCAACGGGAATAAGTCGGTTTTGGCAAAATCAGTCACACTGCAGCGGAAAAGCGGTTCCATGACAGGAAAGGCTTATTATCATTCATTATTATGTTTTCCGGGACTTCCCTGTGATTCTTACGGCATTGAAGGTGCCCGGATTACGGTCAGTAAATTTATGTTTCCGGATATTTCAGCAACAGGCACCTCCGATGCTGAGGGGAATTATACCATCAGCGATCTGCCCGTCGGTCGCTATTCCGTCCGGGTGGAAAAAGAAGAGTACCAGACCCGCAGTTATACCGCAGAAGTTCTGGAAAATGAGACAGTCAATGTGAATGACAATCCCATGTCTTTGAAAACATACCCGGTTTCCGGTTATATCCGGAAATCTGATAATACAGGGATCGAAGCTGTGTCTCTGAATGACATATCCGGAAAAACATGGGCAATCACAGATGCATCCGGTTATTATTCTTTTCTTGCCGGTCACGGAGCAGATTTACATATCACCCCTGTCCGGGGCGGATACACCTTCAACCCCGCTTCTTTTATTTCCGGGAATATCACCTCGGATATGGAACAGAATTTTGCGGCTTCAGTGAACAATCCCTCTTTTGTCTCCAGACGGATATCCTGTTACCTTCCCGGAACCGCTGCAACTGTCACTTTGACGGTAAATCCCGGAAACGCTGTATCCGATTATAAGGTGGAGGAAAATCTCTCTGCCGGAGTTGGCTGGACGGTATCCAATATCAGTCATAACGGCGTATATGATGCGGATAATCATAAAATCATCTTCGGGCCTTTTTCGGATAAACTGCAAAAAAAGCTGACCTACCAGATTACAGCGGCATCGGGAAACGGCCGGCAGTTGATTGACGGAACCGCCTATGCAAACGGAAACGCAGCCCCCATAAGCGGTGATCTCTGGCTTACTCCCTGCCATCCCGCGGATATAAACCCCAAAGATTCCGCACTTACCGAGGATGAAATTACCGCCTACGGCAATACATGGAAAAGCGGAAATAATATTGACATTTCCTACCTCTCCAGGGCAGGTTTCCTGATGAAAGACGGAGGGACATACAGTTTTGATGACAGTCCCGGAAAAAACGCTCCGCTATGGTGGCTCGGCAGTACAACAGGCCCCGGAGATGAGATTCCTTCAGGTTCTTCCGCTGTAAGGCAGATGCAGTCTGTTTATGTCCCGGGGGAAAGTCTGACAGTTTCCATTACGGTAAATCCTTCCGCCAATGTGCAGGCATATGCCGTGGAAGAAAGCCCTCCCTCCGGATGGATGACTGTATCGGATATCAGTCACGGGGGAGTTTATGATTCTGGAAATAACAGGGTGAAATTCGGCGTTTTTACAGATAATCTGCCCCGGACGCTTACCTACAGCGTCACTCCGCCTGCAACCGCTTCCGGATTGGGATATTTTTACGGAAAAACTTCTTACAACGGATATGCTTACGACATCACAGGAAATAATAAGCTCACAGATGATACCTTCGGAGATGCGGATACAGACAGGAATGTGGATCTGAAAGACCTGATTCTTGTGCTGAAAGTGCTGAGCGGAGATACAGTATCCGGCATTTCCGCAGATGCGGATGTGAATAATGACCAGGCCGTCGGACTGCCGGAAGCCCTGTATATTTTGCAGAAGGTGGCAGGGCTGCGGTAGTTTTCCTGATTTCAGGTTCTGTCTCCGGCAATGTGAGGCAGAGCCCCGCAAGGGCTTCGGTGCGTTTTTTATTCAGTGGGTCATAATCGAAATATAGTAACCGTAATCCAGCAGAATATCAGTTGTTTTATCTCCGGCAAATTCTACCAGGTCAATCTCTCTGTCCTCATTTTCCGGTGCAGTGATATTCACCCATACAGCTCTGGGATCAGCAGGACTTTCTGAAATATTTATCAATTTGACTTCAGGAAATTTATATTTCAGCGAAGAATAAAGCTTCCGGGCAAGTTCTTCCTGTTTAAAATTTATCATTTGCCAATCTCCTTTTCGATGAATCCTACCAGTTCTTCCAGTTTGCCAAGCATTCTCCCGGCAATTTTCATCGTGATATTTTTATCAGTATAGTCGGCTTTATCTCTTAAAAACTGCATATCCGACAGATAGGATTTGAACTTTGCAGGATATGTTTTCCGTCTTCTGATCAGTTCTCCGCTGAAGTCGGCCTGTACCTGTCCGTGATCAATTCTGTCTCTGCGGATACCGTGAAGATCAAGAGCCGCAATAACTGCCTGCAGGGCAGTATAGTATGCCCTGTTTGCACAGGCATTGAACAATCCCCTGTCAAAGCAGATTCGGGCTGCGGTGAGGTTTTCAGTCGCTTTGTTTAAAAATTCAGTTTTCATATACCTGATGTTATTTTTCAATTCATAAAATCAATTAATTTCAGTATAATATTATCTAATGATTGAGAAAAGTCAATAAGAAATTATTATCGGGACGGGGTTTTATAACGGAAATTCAGATCAGCCGCTAAGCCCTCCCTCTTCCCCCACAGCATTATCATTCGGATAATTCTACCGCAGAATACCGAAAATCACCCATTCCAAATACGGGAAATCTCCATTGCCTTTTTTTGCCAATCCCTTTATATGGAAAAATAGGATTATTTGAAACCCGCATTTCGCTTGTCTCTGTAACACTTTGAAAATTAAATTGTTTTTTCGATAGTTTTTTACATGAACAAAAAATCGGATTTAATAAATTCAAATATTTGGAGTGCAAAGAGCGAAATGTGGGTTGAAATCAAAATCCGATTCTGATTTCCGATTTCTTAATTATCTGCCCCCTGTCCCGGCAGGCTCGGCAATCCGGATTTTCAGGATGAGGGGGATGAACCGGGATTCTTATATTTTCCTTCCGGGTAAAATGCATCCCCTGAACCAGAACGATCCTGTTCATCTTTACCTTTATCCTGATACAAAAAAAGGAGGATAACATATGTCAAATCATCCCATCCGGAACATATTCTGTTCTGCACTTGTCCTGTGTTTTTTTCTCTCCGCACAATCCGCATATCCCGAAACTGCTCTTCTGCCGGAAGAAGATGAACCTTCCGCCGGTTATGCCGATTATTACATGACGGATGAACCGGTTTTTCAGTTTTCTGAAGAAAAGACCGGTTCCCGGCGGATTCGGAGAACTGTGCCCGATGATCCTCTGTCGGACATTGCCTGGAATACGGGAATGGCAGGTGTTTCCGATATTCAGACCGCATTCAATTCCGCCAGGCAAACGGAAAATTCACAACTGGGAACCTCGCTTCCCGATCTGACCCTGCCTTCACAGAGTGAATGGTCTGCCATGACAGACGGTGAAAAAGCGCTCTGGCTGATGAACCGGGAACGCACGGACAGGGGTATTCATCCGCTCCACGGCCTGGAAGAAAATGTTACATCCGTGGCACAGTATTATGCACAGTATCTGATTGATAACAATGCCTGGGGGCATTATGAAGACGGCAGAGACCCCTGGCAGCGTCTGGCGGACAATCCGGCTATCGGTGCCTGTCAGGATTTTCTGAGTGTGGCCGAAAATCTGGCCGTGTTCTGGACAAGCGGCTCATCCATCCCGCTCCCCATTGAACGGAGTATTTTCAACTGGATGTACGATGACGGTATCTGCTGCGCCTGGGGACACCGCCATGCCATTTTATGGTATCCCTATAATGATAACGGGGGAACCGTCGGGGCAGAAGGTTTTCTGGGCATCGGCAGGGCAAGCGGACCGCATGGCGGCTGGAATTTTGCCGAAATGATTGTCATGAATGTCTTTGATCCCTGTGCCACCTGGCCTTATGCTCCCTTAGCTCCCCAGGTTCCCACTGTCAGCACTGCAACTGTATCTTCCATCACGCAGACCGCTGCTGTATCCGGCGGAAATATCAGCTCTGACGGCGGCGCATCCGTAAGCGGCAGAGGGGTGTGCTGGAGTACCGCACCCAATCCCACGGTTTCAGACAGCAAAACATCAGACGACGCAGGAAACGGAACTTTCACAAGTTCGGTAAGCGGACTGACCGCTGGCACAACGTATTATCTAAGGGCATATGCCGTCAACAGCGCAGGCACGGCTTACGGAAATGAGCTTTCCTTTACCACTTCCCAACTGATTGAACTGAGTCTGGAAGTAGTACCGGCAGGAAGCGGGACACTCACACCCGCCGCAGGTGTTTATTCCTGTTCTGATGGAGAAGTGATTCAGATTGAGGCCTTTCCGGAAGCGGGTTTCCGTTTTGCCCGCTGGTCAGGGGATGTGGCAGATACCCAATCTGCGGCTACGACTGTAACAATGGATACCTCCAAAACCGTCACGGCTGTGTTTATTTCCGACAGCACCTGGAACCTGGACATAGACGGTAACGGGAGCATACAGGCCAACAAAGACGGTTTCCTGCTCATGCGCTATCTCTACAATGTAAGGGGGGAGAATCTGATTAACGGTGCGCTCGGAAACGGCGCAACCCGGACAACAGCCCCGGAAATTGAGGCATACATCGCCCTGGGGATTGCGGATCAGGTAGCTGATATTGACGGCAACGGCAGCATACAGGCCAACAAAGACGGTTTTCTGGTCATGCGCTATTTTTATAATGTGCGGGGGGAAAACCTCATTGCGGGATCGGTCGGAAGCGGAGCCGTGCGGACTGCTGCCGCGGAGATTGAGGATTATATTTTTTCTCTGTATCCCTGAGTTTGTCTGAACCCGGATTCTCAGGATGAAGGGATGTACCGGGATTTTTTTGTTCTCATGCTGAAAGGAGTGCGAAAATAAAGGCGAAGGCCGGTTTTTCGCAAAACTGTCCCGAAGGGACAGAAGAGAATAACCCGGCAGTTTACTGCCGGAGAATCTGTTCTGAACACGATGATACAGGATTATTCAGGATGGACATGATTTTTCATCCTGTAAATTCTGTATAATCCTGCATAATCGTGTTCAGGATAAAAGGAGTGCGAAAATAAAGGCGAAGGCCGGTTTTTCGCAAAACTGTCACTACGGGACATTACAATGCCATTAAGTTAAGGGATCAAAAGGAGTGCCAAACTGAAAGTTTGGCAGAGTAATCTGCAATAATTTCAGTTTCCCAAACTTTCAGTTCGGGACTCCGCCGCTCTTAACTTAATGGCATTGACGGGACGTTAGGGAAACCGGAAGATTTCATAACATATATTAACGGATTACCGGAGGAAACTGTATAATGAACAAAATAAAATCATTTTATCCTGTTACCAAAAGAGAGGTTTCGTCATGATTAAAAAAAGTATTATTATAGCAGCAATTTTATTGACTGCATGTTTAGTTGGGAATGCTTATGCAACGATACCTGCTGAAGAAAGAAACGCTTTAATAGAGCTTTATAACAGCACAAACGGTGCAAATTGGACCAATAATACAAACTGGCTTGGTGAACCGGGCACAGAATGCACATGGTACGGAGTAATTTGTGATGCCGGAAATAATCATGTAACAAATCTTCATTTATGGCAAAATCAACTAACAGGCAGCCTCCCCTCTTCTTTGGAAAATTTGTCAAATTTAAAAATACTTAATTTGACAGAGAATCAGCTTACAGGAAGTATTCCGGCAACATTTGAAAATCTTTTCAATCTGGAAAATCTTGCTTTGGGCAACAATCAGCTAACAGGCATAATTCCTGATTGGATTGGAAGTATGCAAAATCTGAATCAGATATATTTATGGCAAAATCAGTTAACAGGAAATATTTCTCATTCATTGGGGAACTTGTCAAATTTGATGTATATTGAACTGTCAGATAACTATCTGACCGGTGATATACCTCAGGAGATTGGAAATCTTTCACAACTCAGAGTTCTCAATTTCACAAGGAATCAGCTTGCAGGAAGTATTCCGGCAACATTTGAAAATCTTTTCAATCTGGAAAATCTTGCTTTGGGGGGAAATCAGCTAACAGGCGTAATTCCTGATTGGATAGGAAATTTACAAAATCTCACATATCTATATTTATGGGGAAACCTTCTGACTGAAAATATACCGATAACAATCGGAAATTTAACAAATCTGATGGATTTACAATTATCCGAAAATCAGTTAAGCGGTATCATTCCAACCACATTAGGAAATTTGACAAACCTAACCGTATTGAGCTTACATAGTAATCAACTCACCGGCAATATTCCCTCAGAAATAGGCAATCTGACAAATTTAAGAGATCTTCGCCTGAGCTTTAATCAGCTTACAGGTGAAATTCCTGTAACTTTGGGTAATCTGACAAATCTGGAAATCATTTATCTGTGTAACAATCAGTTGACAGGTGCGATTCCTCCGGAATTGGGAAATCTGACAAACCTTATCCATCTTCAGTTATGTGAAAATCAGCTAACAGGAAACATCCCCGTTTCTTTGGGCAATCTTTCAAATTTGAAAACTCTTTATTTATACATGAATCAGTTGACAGGAACCGTTCCTGCTTCTTTGGGTAATCTTTTGAATTTGGAAGAACTTTATTTATATGTGAATCAACTGACAGGTGACATACCGGCTGAGTTGGGGAATTTAATCAGCCTGAAAAGACTGTCTTTGGGAGACAATCATTTAGCAGGCCGGATTCCCGCATCAATCGGGAATCTGTTGAATTTGGAAGCACTGTATTTGTGGGATAATCAGCTTTCAGGTGAAATCCCGCCGGAAATTATAAATCTTACAAACCTGATCGTGGGTCAGCTTAATATTCGCTACAATATGCTTTCTTCATCAGATCCTGATTTGATTAATTTCCTTAATTCCAGGCAGATTAACGGGGATTGGGAAAGTACCCAGTTTTTTTTTACTGTTGATGCTTCATTCAGTGCTTTTCCTGTTTTTGGAAAACCTCCGCTTACCGTTGTATTTTCAGATAGGTCAAGCGGATACCCTTCTTCCTGGAAATGGGATTTTAATAATGACGGTGTTACAGACTCTACGGAACAGAATCCTTCATTTACATATGATAAGGCTGGCATATATTCCGTGAGACTTGTAGCTGAAAACAGAGATTATTCGGATGATATCATAGCTGAAGACTATATTGAGGTTACAAATTTTCGTGCAGATTTCACTGCTGATGGAATACGCGGAAATGCTCCTTTCACCGTTCAGTTCACCGACCAATCTTTTGGGAGTCCGACATCCTGGCAGTGGGATTTCAATAATGACGGTATCACTGACTCCACAGAACAGCACCCCACCTACACCTATAATTCAGAAGGAACTTATACGGTAAAACTCACCGTATCCAACGGGGATGCAACAGATGTGGAAGTTAAAAACGATTACATAGAAGTTTTAGATACTTATCTGAATGCTGATTTTAATACAGATAAAACTTTCGGCAAACCGCCCCTTACGGTTCAGTTCACCGACAAATCCGCAGGCCCTCCCACCTCATGGCAATGGGATTTTGACAATGACGGAAACATTGATTCCACAGAACAGAATCCGCAATATACCTATGATTCCGAGGGTATTTATTCGGTAAAACTGACGGTTTCGGACGGCAGTTTCAGTGTTGAAAAAATAAAAGAAAATCTCATCCAGGTTACAAACACACTGCCTGATTTTCAGGTCAGTGATATTCAGCTTTCCCAGGCATATGCGGGGCAGTCTTTCCAGATCACCTGGACAGTGGAAAATACAGGGGATTCAGCTACAACAATTCCAATTTGGAAAGACAAAGTATATCTTTCCCCAAGTGCTGTATTTGATGAACAAACAGCGCAGTTACTGATTGATTCATCCCGTAATACCGCCCTTCAACCCGGAGAAAGCTACACAAAAACAGCAACACACACTTTCCCGGTTGATGAAAGCGGAGAGTATTATGTCTTTGTTTTTACCGATGCGCCGGACATGCAGCCGGAAAAAGAGGAAGGCAATAACAGCAAATCCTCTTCCGTCTTTTCAGTTCAGCCTTCTCCCGCGTCCAATCTGCTTGCCGGGGACATCAGATCGCCGCTTTCTGTTTTTTCCCGGGCAGAAACTCAGATCAGTTGGATGGTCAAAAATACGGGGGACTGGAATATTTCCGGTCAGTGGACAGACCGCCTGTATCTTTCAACCGATACCATACCCGATGCAGCAGACATTCTGCTGGCAGAGTTCAGTCGAAGTGAGGGACTGTCTTCGGGTTCGGATTATCTGCAAAAAGAAACGCTTATAATGCCGGAAATGGAGAGCGGTTCCTATTATCTGATTCTGGAAACCGACAGCAGCGGAAGCATAAGCGAAACTGCTGAGGATGATAATATCAGAACCCGTCCGGTCACTTATGCCAAAGCAAAACATCTGACTGCATCACCGGACAGGATCATGCTGAACCTGACCTCCGGCCTACCGGTTTCCGGGCAGATTGATATCACTAACCTCGGAAATACGGCAATGTCGGGAATTACAGCGGCAATACTGAATGCTTCTCCCAATATTGACATTCAGTTGGATACACCTTCGGGACTGGAAAGCATGGCATCAGGCAAAGTTTCCTACACAGTAAGGGCAAATGATGAATCTTTTCTCGAAAATGAAACCACTGTTCTGTTTACAGGCAACGGGGATGATGAAGCCGCAGTTATATTTGAAACTGCGGTCATACCTGCAAAACCCCGGCTTGCCGTGAATCCCGGCTACCTGGAAAGCGGGATGCTGCACGGTCAGCAGCGGACAGTGGAATGCGAAATCACCAATACAGGCGGCGCACCTGCAAATGATCTGATGGTAATGCTTCCCAATGCGGATTGGCTGACGCTGGTGACACCGGAAACCATCGGCACACTTGCCCAGGGAGAGAAAGCAAAAATAGGGATTGCACTGAATCCTTCCGCAGATATGAATCTGGGGCCTTATACCGGGGCAATTGCGGTATCCGGCAGCAACGCCAAAGAGCGTATCGGTTTCCGGTTTACAGCCGTATCAGAAGCAAAAGGCGGGTTGAAAATAATTGCAAAAGATGAATTTTCCTATTTTGCGGATAATCACCCCAATGTGGCAGGTGCGGAAGTGAGCCTGAAAGATGCATACGGAGATACGGTCATCGCCGAAGGGCTTACAGATGAAAACGGTGTTTTTACGTTGCAGAATATCAATGAAGGAAAATATGAACTTACTGTCCGTGCCGACAAACACGCGACGTATCATGCTCCGATAGATATTGTTCCGGGAGTGGAAAAAGAAGTCGAAGCCTTTATGGCAAGGCAGTTGGTGACATATAACTGGTCTGTGGTGCCGATAGATATTGAAGATAATTATAAGATAACCCTTGAAGCGGTATTTGAAACGCATGTGCCTGCGCCGGTTATTACAGTGGAACCTGCAAATATGCTGGTCCCCTTGGATGAAGGAGAAATTACTACAGTGGAGCTGACTGTTACCAACCACGGACTGATTGCAGTGAATGATGTTACGATTAATTTTCCTGAATATGAGAGTGTTTATATAAAGCCGACAATTGAGAAAATCGGCGTTCTTCCTGCCATGACTTCCGTGACAATACCGGTGTTGGTGCGTGATAAGGAATATGGTCCTATTGAGGGTCAATCTGTATCTGCCAAAAGAACAGGAACAAAGCGAAGTGCTTCAAATGCACTTATGGATAAATGTCCTCCGGTCGCTGAAGTTCAATATTATATTATATGTGGTGGAGTAAAATATTATGCAGTCAGTTTCGACTGGCGGTATATCAGAAAAGTCAGAGAAATTATTAATAAAGCGAATGAAGCAGTTTCAAATGCTGTGGGTGCAGCAAATGCTATCCAAAAATTAATTGATATAATTGAAGACCTGGAAGATGGAAGTATAAATGAGGAAACTGTGAATTCTATCTCTTTATTGTTTGGTATTAATTTTATTATTGATCCAATCAAAAACGAGTGGGTATTAGATAATAGCGGTGATATTAGCGAATTTTCCGGTGGTAGCAGTGGCAGTCTTGAACTGATACACTATAAAATATCTGATAGCTGTTTAAGTATTTTGAAAGACGATGGAGTTCCTGAAGATATCCTTTCAAAATTAGAGATAATAAAAGACATTGAATATACAGGCAGATATTATTTTATTAATGCATTAGAATCAGTTATCGAAAAGGAACAGAGTGAACAATATAAGCTATTAATTTTAGAATGCGCCGAAATAACTTCTAATATAATCCAAAGAGCCAAGAGGGGCGGGAAAAGCCTTTTAGTAAATGCTGATTCAGCAGTAAAATTATGTGAAATGTTACCAGGGCTATGCGAAAAGGCGGTAGAACCAATTTGTAATTATAGTCCAAACACCTGTAAAAATATTACTGATTTTATTGATAAAAACGAAAATACACTTGAACTGCTTAAAATTGCATTACATACAGCTAAAGGTATCATAAGTGTGGGAGCAGATATGGCTTTATGTGCAACTATTTTTGTTGGCGATCCACTTGGCATAGTGGGTTGTTTATCCTTTGCATGTGATATAATATCATTAAACAATAATTTAGGAGATCTCGTAACAGAATTAAATGAAAGGTGTATATCAGAAATACCGATATATTATTTTTATCCGGTACCAATATCTGTTCCACTGCCAGAATGTGTACCCATTCAGATACCAGATGTTCCAAAAATAGAGACAGATCCCTGTATTTGTGGACTTTTATCTCTTTTTAAATTTGGTATTAATCCAAGTGTCAGCAGTGGTGTTAGCGGTATGGCAGGACTGTTAAAATGTATGTGTAAGACTGGTGGTAGTGGTGGTAGTGGTGGTGACAGTACAGGAGGAATATGGAGACCTGTTGGTGGTGGAAGTGGGACGTTTACACCCTGTACTCCGTAAAAGAAGGGAAAGAGTCTCATCTATTGAAAATATACTAAATAAATTATGGAGATATTATGAATACCTTACAAAAACTGTCTGCTATGAGGAATTATCTCTCTTTTCTTTTTGGAATTCTATTGTGTTTATCATCAGGTGTTTCCGCCCAGATCCCCCCCGAATCCGAATGGCAGGAAGAAGGCATCTGCGCCCGTGTCCGCATCCGGATTGAGCAGGAAGTTGCCATCACCCGCACCGCTTTTCAGGCCACATTGCAGATTGACAATTCCCCTGAAAATGTTGCACTTGAAAATCTGAGCGTCGCCCTTGACATTCAGAACACAGAGAATCAGCCATCCAATGACCTCTTCGGCATCAAAGCCCCGCAACTGACCGGCATTGATGATGTAAGCGGAAGCGGCATACTGCTTCCCGGCACATCCGCCAAAGCCGTATGGATACTCATTCCCACACGGGATGCCGCACCGGAATTTCCCACACAGTACTATGTGGGCGGAAGCATCAGCTACACAGAAAACGGAACACAGGTCACCATGCCCCTGTTTCCTGCATCCATCACCGTTATACCCGATCCCCGTCTGGAACTTGACTATTTTCTCCAACGGGTGGTTTACAGCGATGACCCTTTTACCGCAGACATTATCGAACCTGCCGAACCCTATCCGCTGGGACTGATTCTGAAAAATACAGGAAAAGGAACCGCCTACAATGTGAATATCACATCCTCACAGCCGGAAATCATAGAAAATGAAAAAGGACTGCTGATTGATTTTAAAATCATCGGTACACAGGTCAATACCGAACAGGTCAGTCCCTCGCTGACCGTAAACCTCGGCAATATCGGTCCCGGTGAAACATCCGTTGCCCAATGGATCATGACTACAAGCCTGGTCGGGAAATTTATTGAATACAAGGCTGAGTTTGAGCATACGGATGACCTCGGCGATCCCCGTTTATCCATTATAGACAGTGTGAATATCCATGACATTATCCATGCGGTCAGAATTGATGTGCCGGATGATGATCTGAAACCCGATTTTCTGGCAGATGATATAGATGACCCGGATTTTATGCCGGACACCCTTTACAGCAGCGACGGTTCAACTTTTCCGGTAAACGTGATAAGCGATGCCTCCGTAAATACACTGATCTCAAATGATAATCTTCAGACAACACTTTCCGTCAATCCGCCAAGCGGTTGGGTATATATCCGGGCAGATGATCCGGGGCAGGAAAATTTTATTCTGAAACAGGTCATCCGTTCCGACGGACGGGAAATACGGGTGGAGGATAACGCATGGACAACCCACCGTACCATCCGGCTTATCGGGCAGCCGGTCATCCGGCAACATCTGCTTCACATTCTCGACCACACGGACGGAGGGAGTTATCAGTACACCCTGATCTATGAAAATCAGTTGGCGGTTCCCGAACCCCCGGTCATTATGTTCATTCCCGACCGTTCTTTTCCTGAAGGTCTGCATTTCGGTTTTCTGGTAAAAGCAAGCGACCCCAACGGAACAGTTCCGGCCATATCCGCATCCCCGCTCCCGGACGGCGCAGTCTTTACCGACCGGGGAAACGGAGAAGCTGAATTTGACTGGGCTACACAGACCGGGGATGCCGGGGAATATGAAATTACCTTTAGCGCATCTGACGGAGAACTGATCGCAAGCCGGACGGCAATTCTTTCCGTGTATCCCCCGACAGATACAGACGGTGACGGAATGCCGGACGAATGGGAAATGGAAAATTTCAATACCCTGGAACGGGATGGCAGCGGAGATTTTGATAATGACGGTATTACTGACCTTGAAGAATATTTACTCCTTATCGGCCCCCTGCTGAATACAAACGAACTGATCCTGGCCGTTGAACCGGCAGACAGCGGAATGGTCTCCCCATCGGAAGGGATTCATCCCTACCCACAGGGAGGTGTGGTAAAAATCGAAGCATGGCCGAACACTGGTTACCGATTTGCCTATTGGAAAGGGAATGTTACAGAAATCAGAGCAGCTTCCACAACAGTACAGATGGATACCTCCAAAACCGTCACCGCTGTTTTTATTTCCGACAGTGCATGGAACCTGGACATTGACGGCAACGGAACGCTTCAGGCCAATAAGGACGGTTTTCTGCTCATGCGGTATCTTTACAATGTAAGGGGGGAAAATCTCATTGCCGGTGCGCTCGGAACCGGTGCAAGCCGGACAACAGCAGCGGAAATCGAAGAATATATTGCACAGGGAATTGCAGCCGGTGTGCCGGATATTGACGGCAACCAGACCCTGCAGGCCAACAAGGACGGCTTTCTGATCATGCGGTATTGTTATAATGTGCGGGGGGAAAACCTCCTTGCCGGAGCCGTTGGCAGCGGGGCCGCAAGAATAACTGCCGCAGAAATTGAAGCCTATATTCAGTCTCTGTATCCCTGATTATTTTGTCTGAACCCGGATTCTCAGGATTTAAGGATGAACCGGGATTTTCCGCTTCCGGTTCATCCCGGTAAATCCCTTAATCCCGTGAATCCCGGTTCAGACAAAGGGGGAATGCCTGAACACGATTATGCACGATTATTCAGGATGGACATGATTTATAATCCTGTAAATCATGTATAATCCTGCATAATCGTGTTCAAACAAAGAGGCTGTCTGAACCCGGATTCTCAGGATTCATGGATATACCGGGATTTTCCGCATCCGGTTCATCCTGTAAATCCCTTAATCCCCTGAATCCCGGTTCGGACAATAAGGAGATTTGTTTAATCCTTCAATCCTGATTCATATTATGGTATCATGTATTTTTTGGAGTGAAAAAATCGGGAGAGGAAAAAGATGGCTTTGAAAATCGAAGATATTATTGATGCCATAAGAAATAACAGGATAAGAATAACGGAACATGCTGACGATGAATGTCAGGCGGATCGTTTATCCTTTGACTATCCTTTGACGAAATCTTTTTCAGTGTTGTCTGCGGTGAGATTATTGAGGACTATCCGAAAGACAAACCGTATCCGGGCTGTCTGATTTTCGGAACCACCTTTATCGGTTCTCCTGTCCACAGTGTATGGGGATATAATGAGGCAAATCAATGGGCGGTACTGATTACAGTGTACCGTCCTGACCCGAAGCGATGGATAAATTGGAGACAAAGGAGAAAGATATGAAACCATTTGACAAATGCCCTGTTTGCGGCGGGGAAGTTATTGAAAAGGAAGTTGAAAAGTTGCTGCGGGGCGGATTCAATACCGCTGTAGTCAATGTGCGTGCGGAAGTCTGTCTCCATTGCGGTGAAAGACTGTATTCTCAGGAGACCGTGAGACTTTTCGAGCAGATTCGGGATAAACTGAAACGTCAGGAAGTTTCGGAATTTGAACCTCTGGGAAAAACTTTCAGGGCAGCCGCTGCTTAGACGTAATCCCTGTCATCAACGGCCTGGGTTGTCTGACTGTCTGAACCCGGATTCTCAGGGTTTACGGATGTACCGGGATTGTCTGCTGTGCTGAACAGGATTATACACAATTGTACAGGATGGACATGATTTTTAATCCTGTAACTCCTTTACAATCCTGTATAATCGTGTTCAGAAAATCCTGAAATACTGTAAACCGCAGTTTTAAAAATGGAATGTATCAATGCCAAATATTTCAGACAAATACAACAGACAGGTCAGATTTACGGATGAGCGGTTGCAGCACATCAAAGCCTGTCATCCTGAAATGACTGAGCAGTTGAACAGAGTTGAGGAAACTTTGCAGGAACCGGATAAAGTTGTCCGTTCCCGAACAGATTCGGAAGCTGAACTGTTTTACCGCTTTTATCCGCTTACACCGGTAACCCGGAAATATCTCTGTGTTGTGGTGAAAGTGTTGGCTGACGATGCTTTTGTCATTACAGCATATTACACAGATACGGTGAAAAAAGGAGCAGTTTTATGGGAAAAAACATAAAAGTATGGTTTGACAAAGAAGGGGATTTTCTGGAAGTGCTGTTTGACTGCAAAAAAGGATACTTCAGGGAAACCGGCAATGATGCGGTAATGGAAAAAGTGGATGAAAAAGGAAATGTCATCGGATTTTCCATTATGAAAGTCAGCGCAATGAAAGCAGAAATTCCCCTGTCTGCAAATCTTGTAATTGCTCAGGCAGCATAGATAAACCGTATTTCGGCAGGGCAGTAACCCCTGATTCATTCCTGTCTGTCTGAACCCGGATATCAGGATTTACGGATGAACCGGGATTTTCCGGTTCCGGTTCCGGTTCATCCTGTAAATCCCTTAATCCCGTGAATCCCGGTTCAGACAAAGGGGGAATGCCTGAACACGATTATGCACGATTATTCAGGATGGGCATGATTTATAATCCTGTAAATCATGTGTCATCCTGCATAATCGTGTTCAGACAGGGAAAACCCTTGACTATCCCGACCATCCTGATTCAGAATGACCGGAATCATCAGGATTATGTAATGATAAAACAACCGTAAACAATATAAGGAGAAAACAATGGCAGACCTGACACTTAACCTGCCTGAGAATCTCGTGGAACATGCAAAATTCTTTGGCAGGGTTACACACAGAGATGCAGCCACAGTGCTGGCTGACACTCTGGAAATGATATGGCCTGCATGGGGAGATTTGCAGAGTTCGGATATTTTTAAACCGCTTGCACATCTTTCCGACACAGAAATTCTGGAACTGGCAGACCTTAAAATGGAACATGCCCAGAATGACAGATTGGGAATGCTTCAGTCAAAAGGAAAAATATCCGGTCTGACTCCGGCTGAACAGTTTGAACTTATGACACTTATCCATATTTATCAGATCGGTCAGCTTCGCAAATCAGAAGGACTTGCCGAAGCTGTGCGCCGGAAACTGCGGAAACCGTTATATCCCATTCCGACGAACTCGGCGGTCAACTGACCTCCCTGATCCAGGGGAATCCCAACACCCATTTCCTGGTAAAAGATGTGCTCTGCGACCTTCCGGGCCGGGACGGCATCCGGGATTTTCTCGCGGAATACGGTCAGGGATTTCGGTTGTATGAATCTGAAAATGTGGATACGGATGTCACCGACCTGTCTGCATCATCCACCCTCAGCGGATCCGGAGACACCTATATACTATCCGCCCCGGCCACCACCGGATTCACCTATCTGAAAATCAGTGATCCCCGCAGCGGCACAAAAATCATCAAAGAAGTCATCCGTTCGGACGGAAAAATCATCAAACCGGAAAACGCATGGCTTTCCAAAAGCAGGGATGAGGACAACAACTGGCTGTATTATTTCAATCTCTTTGATGCCAACACCACCGCATCCTATACCGTCACCTTTGAAAACCCGTCAGCCGGTCCCCAGCCGCCCGTTCTCCAGTTCATCCCGGACCGGGAAAGGGAAGAAGGGCAGCAGCTCGGCTTTATCGTGGCGGCTTCGGACCCCAACGGCACAATTCCGATACTTTCCGCATCCCCCCTGCCTATGGGAGCCGTATTTTCCGACAACGGAAACGGAATCGCAACTTTTGACTGGACACCGGCCACCGGACAGGCCGGGGAATATGTCATCACTTTCAGCGCATCAGACGGAGAACTCACGGCCTCCCGTACCGCTATCATCACCATATTCGGACAGGACAGCGATAATGACGGAATGCCGGATTACTGGGAACTGAAATATTTTGACAGTCTGGACAGGGACGGCACAGGAGATTATGACGGAGACGGTATTTCCGATCTGGATGAATATCTCAACGGAAGCAATCCCCTGCTGCGTACCTACGAACTGATCCTGGAAGTCACTCCCGAAGGAAGGGGAATCCTCAGCCCCACAGAAGGACTTTATCCCTATTCCGAGGGAGATGTGGTAGAGATTCAGGCATTTCCGGAACCGGACTTCCGTTTTTCCCACTGGACAGGGGATGTGGCAGATACCCAGGCTGCTTCCACAAGCGTAACAATGGACAGTTCCAAAACCGTCACAGCAGTTTTCATCTCCGACAGCATCTGGAACCTGGACATTGACGGCAACGGAACGCTTCAGGTCAACAAGGACGGTTTTCTGCTTATGCGGTATCTTTACAATGTAAGGGGGGAAAATCTCATTGCCGGTGCGGTCGGAAGCGGCGCAGGCCGGACAACAGCAGCGGAAATCGAAGAATATATTGCACAGGGAATCGCAGCCGGTGTGCCGGATATTGACGGCAACCAGACCCTGCAGGCCAACAAGGACGGATTTCTGATAATGCGTTATCTTTATAATGTGCGGGGGGAGAATCTCATTGCAGGAAGCGTCGGCAGCGGGGCCGTGAGAATTACAGCAGCGGAGATTGAAGCCTATATTCAGTCTCTGTATCCCTGATTATTTTGTCTGAACCCGGATTCTCAGGATTTAAGGATATACCGGGATTTTCCGCTTCATCCTGTAAATCCCTTAATCCCGTGAATACCGGTTCGGACAAAGGGGGAATGCCTGAACACGATTATACACGATTATTCAGGATGGGCATGATTTATAATCCTGTAAATCATGTATAACCTGCATAATCGTGTTCGGATAAAATGTAAATCCCGGTTCTGACAAAGAGAGCATCCTGAAAATCCTTGACTATCCCGACCATCCTGATTCACAATACCTGGAATCTGATGAATGGAACAGCGTGATGGTATATGAAATATAATTGTCAAAGGAGGCAAATATGAAATTTATGTCAACCAGCGATTTAGGTATTTCTCCTGAAAATATATGGCAGACAACAAAACAGAAGCAGGACATCATTATTACCGCAGACGGCCGTCCCATTGCCATATTAACCGGTGTGAATGAAAACACCTTTGAAGATGAACTGGATGCCATAAAAAGGGCAAGGGCATTGAGAGCATTGGACATGCTGCATGAAGAATCCGTCCGGAAAGGAACAAATATCATCAGTGACGAAGATATCCTGGCAGAAATTGATACAGTCCGCAAAGGGAATCTTTCATGAAAGTGGTTCTGGATACCAATGTCCTTGTTTCGGCATTTCTGAAACCCCGAAGCAAACCGGCAAAAATTCTGCGTCTGATTCTTCAGGGAAATATTGATATCATCATCAATGAATATATTCTTGCAGAATATTACGAAGTGCTGACAAGACCCAAATTTAATTTGAATCCGGATAATATCCGGACAGTTCTTTCCTTTATCCGCTCCGCAGGAATATATGCCCCTGTATTGCCGGAGTTATTTCAACTGCCGGATGAAAGTGATGTCCCGTTCCTGGAAGCTGCTTTAGGAGCATATGCTGATGTGTTGATTACAGGAAATATCCGGCATTTCCCTGAAGCCTTTTGTAAAGAACAACCGGTGATGACACCCGCGGAATTTTTAGAGAAAATGTTTGATAAATGAATAGAAGCATCAGGATTTTTTCTCTTTTTAAAACAACATGAACCGCAGATTCACGCAGATTTTTATGATTTCGCAGATGTTTGACTGTCTGAACCCGGATTCTCAGGATTCATGGATGTACCGGGATTTTCCGCTTCCGGTTCATCCCGGTAAATCCCTTCATCCCGTAAATCCCGGTTCAGACAAAGGGGAAATGTATGAAAATGATTATACACGATGATTCAGGACGGGGATGATTTTTCATCCTGCACATCCTGTTTTATCCTGCATAATCGTGTTCAGACAACAGGGAAAGCAAAGTAGCAATTTCCTACCCCTGTTTTCATGTTTCACCCCATTGCCTGATTGTACTCTTCCGATTATAAATGCCAGAATACTATTAAAATAAATTATTTTGGGGAGGAAAATCATGTTTAATATCAGGTATGTCACAGTTACAGTTCTGGCACTGTGCTTTGCTGTAAATGCCTACGGACAGATTCCCGCAACAGAAAGAGAAGCCCTGATTGCACTGTATAACAGTACAGACGGGGCAAACTGGAATAACAATACCGGTTGGCTGGGGCCGGAGGGAACGGAGTGTTCGTGGTACGGTATAACATGTGACGGATCCGGAAATGTAACATCAATTGATCTTCGCTCCAATAATCTGCAGGGTTCCATTCCGGCAGAAATCGGGAATCTTACAAATCTTTCTTCATTCGTATTGTATCAGAATCAACTAAGCGGAACTATCCCGGCAGAAATTGCTAATCTTATAAACCTTACTCTGTTATGGCTGGGTGAAAACCAACTGAACGGAACTGTTCCCGGGGAAATTGGCAATCTTATAAATCTTATTGCTGTTGATTTATCCCATAACAGACTGACAGGTTCCATTCCGCCCGAAATCGGGAAACTTGTGAATCTTCAGTATCTTTCCTTATCACGGAATCAACTGAATGGTTCCATTCCGCCCGAAATCGGAAATCTTGTCAATCTTTCATATAATCTTGATTTATCATTTAATCAATTAACCGGGAATATTCCAGGCACAATTGGAAATCTTATCAGTCTTTCTTCATTAAGTTTAGGGCAAAACCAACTGAGCGGTTCCATTCCAAGTGAAATCGGAAATCTTGTAAATCTCACTTATCTTGGTCTGTCTGACAATCAGTTAAGTAGCTCCATTCCTTTGGAAATATGGAATCTTATAAATCTTGGTTCTTTATGGCTAAGCGGAAACCAACTGAGCGGTTCCATTCCTCCTGAAATCGGAAATTTGATAAATCTTTCAACTTTTAGTTTATCAGATAACCAACTGACCGGCTCCATTCCTTCGGAAATCGCTAATCTTACCGCTCTTACCTTATTGCGTCTGGGCAGAAATCAGCTGACCGGGAATATCCCTTCTTCAATCGCTAATCTTGTGAATCTTGATGAACTCGATCTTTCCGGTAACCTGCTTGACGGTTCCATTCCATCACAAATCGGAACTCTGTCAAATCTTTTTGATTTGTATTTATCCAATAATAAACTCAGCGGCCCCGTTCCCCCGGAAATCGGAAATCTTGTGAATCTTTGGCAGCTTGATATATCCAATAATGAACTCAGCGGGCCCGTCCCATTGCAAATGCTGAATCTGACCAATCTGGCAGATTACCGAAGTGATTTCTGCGGTAACAGTCTCTATACCTCGGATACCGGTCTTCATGATTTTCTTAATACCAAACAGTCTGATGTTGAATATTTTTCATTTCCTGATGGTTATCAGCAGGATCGTGACTGGTCGGATTGTCAGATTACACCCGAAAATCTTTCTCCCACCGCAAATACCGGTCCGGATCAGACAGTTACATCAGGGACAGCGGTGATTCTGGACGGAAGCGCATCTTCCGACCCGGATGACGGAATTTCTTTTTATAAATGGCAGCAGATTTTCGGTTCTGTTTATGCTTTCTATGAAAGAGCAGGGGCAACCGTTACATTCACTGCCCCGGAAGTCAGTACCCCTGTAACCCTGACATTTGAACTCTCTGTTTACGACTACGCGGGCCACCAGTCCCCTGACACCTGCACTGTAACGATCCTTCCTTCCGCACCCCCATGGAATCTTGACATTGACGGCAACGGCAGCATACAGGCCAATAAGGACGGTTTTCTGCTTATGCGCTATCTTTACAGTGTACGGGGGGAAAATCTCATTAAAGGGGCGGTCGGCAGCGGAGCCATGCGGGCCACGGCTGCGGAGATTGAAACCTATATTGCTTTGGGAATCACAGGCAGGATAGCGGATATTGACGGCAACGGCAGCATTCAGGCCAACAAGGACGGTTTTCTGATTATGCGCTATCTTTACAGTGTACGGGGAGAAAACCTCATTAAAGGGACGGTCGGCAGCGGAGCCATGCGGACAACGGCTGCGGAGATTGAGGCATATATCCTGTCTTTGTATCCCTGAGTTTGTCTGAACATGATGATACACGATGATTCAGGACGGGCATGATTTTTATAATCCTGCACATCCTGTTTTATCCTGCATAATCGTGTTCAGCCAACAGGGAGAGCAAAAGCAGCAATTTCCTTCCCTCTGTTTTCATCTTTTACCCCATTGTTTTATTGCGCTTTGCCGATTACAAATGTCAGAATGTTACCGAAGAATATAATTGAAGGGGATTGTTTTTTTAATTGAATGATTTATGTAATTTTTTTAACAGACAAGGAGGTAAAGCCCATGCAATTTTTTCCCGGAAACCATGATTCCAGATTCCAAAATTTCAGTATTCTGCTGCTGCTCGGACTGCTGCTGATTTTTGCCTGCGGTCCGGCTTATGCTGCAACGCAGAATGTTACGGTAAGCCCCACACCGACTACTGTTACAGCAGGCAGCCCGCTTGCCCTGACAGTCAGTCATTCCACCAGTGATAACTGCCAAAATATTTCCGGTGTTGCCCTGAAGATATTTTTCAATTCTTCCCTGCTGACTTTCAATTCTTTTGCGAATATTTATTTTTCTTCATTCCCTACCAGAGATGATGTTCCTAAGATTGATAGCGCAAATGAAGACGGAGACGGCACCACAGATAAATTTGTGGTAATCGGATGGGCTGATATCAGCAATCTGTGGCCGACTCCTGATGATCCGGGTACTATCACTCTTGTCACCCTGAACTTTACGGCAAATGCCGGACAATTCGGAACAGCCAGTGTAAATATAAAAATTGACCCCACTTCCCTGGCAAACGATTGCACCGGCACCGACACAGCATATACCCCTGTCGGTTCATCCGCTGTCGTCACCATTCCCGATGCCACTCCGCCGGTTGCCGCAAATGCTGTCATCTTCCCCAATTCTGTTTTCCAGGGAACGAGCATTGTGACACTGACCGCGGATGCCACGGATGCAGCCGGGATTGCGGCCGGTGAATATTCCGTTGGAAGCAATGCAGCGACAGGCGGAAGCGGTACTCCCATGGACGCACAGGATGGAATTTTCGGAGGGACTGCTGAAGTCCTCACCGCAGACATTGATACAACCGGACTTGCGGTCGGAACCTATACTTACTGGGTTCGGGCAAAAGATACGGGCGGAAACTGGGGAAATGCGGTCAGTGCCACACTGACGGTACAGGCCAACCAGGCCCCTGTTGCCAGCAATGTGACTGTCAGCCCGGTTTCCATTGTGGAAGGATTCACCTCCGTTACCCTGACCGCGACCCTAACTGACCCGGATGCAGCTCATACGGTACAGGCTGTGGAATATTATATTGACACCGATCCGGGGGAAGGAAACGGTACTGCCATCGGAATTACGGCCGCCAATTCGGTTTCTGTAAACGGAAGCGCAGGCACTTCGGCACTGGCCCAGGGAAATCACCAGATATATATCCGGGGACAGGACAGCATGGGAAAATGGGGAATACCTGTAGCAGCAGCCCTGACAGTAACGGCCTGTGATGCCCAGGCCGATTTTAGCTATACCCCGACAACAGCAGTTGTGGGACAGCCCGTTACCTTCGGCAATACCTCCACCGGCGCACTTGCTTCTACTGCCACCTATGACTGGGATTTCGGGGACGGAACCGTAAACAACAGCGTTGCCGGGAATGTTTCCCAAACCCACACCTATACATCCATAGCTTCCGGACTGACCGTCAGCCTGAAAGCCTACGGAACCTCTCCCTGTACCACAACCGCCACACAGACCATTGATGTTATCTGCGATGTAACCGCGGGTTTTACAACAGACAAAACGCTTACAAACAATGAAATCAGCATTGTTTTGGATGATACGGTAAATTTTACAGATACTTCCGCCGGAAGCGGGACCTATGCCTGGAGCTTCGGAGACGGTGGCACAGATACGACCGCCGGGAATGTATTCCATCAATATACTACGGAAGGTTCCTTTACTGCTTCCCTGACCCTGACCGGTGCTTCCGGCTGCACATCCCAGCAGCAGATTATTGTCAATGTGCTGCCCTGTGATGTAACTGCTGCTTTTGAACCGAGTGCAACGCTTATCAGCATGGGTGATACTGTCACCTTTACCAATACTTCATCCGGCACACTGACCGGAGCCACTTTTGACTGGGATTTTGACGGTAACGGCACAGCGGATGTCAGCGGGGCCGGAACAGAACAGCAGTCCCACACTTTTTCCGCAGCCGGGGAACAGACTGTCATCCTCACGGCCTACGGTTCAACCGGATGTTCCACAACATTTGAGACAATTATCTATGTAAATGATCCTGCCTGCGCCGGGGTTCTGGATGCGGCCATTACTGCCAATCCCGCTGTTATTCAGGCAGGTGAAACCGTCAGTTTTACGGATGCCACCACCGGAAGCGGAACACCGACTTCCTGGTCATGGGATGCGGACGGAGACGGAACAGGAGATTATAACATACAGAATCCTTCCCATACCTATTTGCTGGCCGGAAGTTATACCGTAACCCTGACAGTAAGCGACGGAACCTGCACAGCATTTGCGCAGACAGGCATTACCGCAGACTGTGATGTTACTGCCGGTCTGTCTGCCAGTACAACCTCTGTAACATCCGGCGGTTCGGTTACTTTCAGCAATACATCAACCGGAACAGCTGCCGCATCTGCAACTTATGAATGGGATTTTAACGGAGACGGAACTGCGGATCAGACCACTACCGGTCTGGCGGCCCCTTCTGCTTACAGATATAACACATCCGGTACCTATAATGCCAGCGTAACGGCAACAGGGGCCGGAGGCTGCACCAGTCAGGCGAATGTCAGTATTTTTGTCAGACAGTCCTATTCCTATGTGCCCCCGCCTCCGGTTACGAATACAAGCCCGGTGCTGAAAATTTCCACAAACGGAAATGATGTGACACTCTCCTGGACAAGCGTAAGCGGCGCAAGGGGATACAAACTGCTGTACGCACCCTGGCCGGACGGAACGCCCATGACAGAAAAAGACATGGGAACGGCAACTTCCTACAAACCGCCCTTTCCGCCGGGTACAGAATATTATATTGCTGTGAAACCCGATAATAATACAGACGGATGGTCTGACATGTCCGCTGTCCTGCATCTTTATATGCCGACGGCATTTCCGGCTCCGGAACTGAGTCTTGAAACAGAGGGAAATATCATTTCCCTTTCATGGACAGCGGTTCAGCAGGCTGGGGGATATACCCTGTATTATGCACCTTATCCGGATATGGCCCCCATCGCGCAGGCGGATATGGGCAAACTGACAGAACTTTCCGGCCCCCTTCCTCCGGGCTCCGCTTTTTATGCCGCAGTGCAGGGATATAAGGGAAACATCCGGGGGGAGCTTTCCAATATCGAATATTTTATCATTCCGGCAATTTCCGAAGCACCCGTCCTGACCAATGCTGTCAGCGAAAATACCGTGAATCTGTCATGGACACGGGTCAGCGGGGCCGATGGCTATAAACTGCTCTTTTCACCTTTTCCCACGGATGATATAGAAGGGAGTCTTGACCTGGGAAATACAACAGGTCTGCCGCCCTTCACGCTGCCGCCGGGTTCCGCATATTATGTGGCAATACAGGGATATAATCAGGACGGTGTCAGCGAAATGTCAAACCGTGAGGTTGTGATAATCCCCGCTCAGTTGCAGACACCGACTCTCTATATAAGCAGATCACATCAGACAGTATCGCTGACCTGGACATCGGTGGCAAATGCCTCCGGTTATACCCTGTATTATCTGAATGCCTCCGGTACAAAAATCGGGGGAATTGATATGAAAAATCAGCGGAAACTGGCTCTTACACTGTCCAAAGGTTCTGCATTTTATGCCACAGTGCAGGCATATAATGCGGAGGGAAAAAGCGGTTTTTCCAATATAGAGCATTTTGAAATTCCCTTTTTTTAAATTGTCCGGGCGGAATATTCCTCCGGAACCTGTTCATTCACACACTGTCAAAGTTCGGCAGTGTGTGAATGAATTTCAGATTTTTTTCATAGTGACTGTTTTTCCTCACATTCATCCCCATAAAAAAATGTTTTAAAAACAGCTTCCAAGTGTCGTTGCAGATCTGCACCCCCCCTTACTCTTTTCCCCTATGGAAAAGTAGAGAATTTTCCATACGTAATCCGCTTGTTTTTCAATTTTATATCTGATAGAAAAAGCTGTATATCATTAAATTTTCTGAAAAGGAAAATCACCGCTTCCGGCAGACGGAAATTTTCATTATATTCGATATAAATCTTGATGCATCGGTAAAAAGTCCAAATTTCAAAAAACGCTATCAATAAAATCAGAGCGTTAATATCTGTCAAAACCTGATTATCGGACTTTTTACGAATCCATCAATCTTATTTCCCCGACAATTCTGTCGTCTGTTTTCACATTCTGTCGAAATTTTTTTCCGATTCCGAAATGAAACAATATATCCGGGTCAATATGATACTTTCAGATAATCATCGGAGGAGATCAGGGGGCTGGGAATTTTTCGATCTGCTGATAATATATTTGTACATATGGCATATATTTTGCTCATCCTCAAAAAAAGGAGATTCAATTGAACAGAAAAGGGATACTGCTGATATTGGGATTTTATATTTTCCCTCTTTTCCTTTTTTCCGAAAATGTTTCTGCACAGAATTCTTTCCTGAATGACGGCATAACACAGTATAAACAGGGAAATTATGAAGAAGCGATAGAACTGCTGCAAAAAGCCGGGGAAGCGGAACCGGCATCCTCCGCAACGGCTTTTCTCCTCGGACTGGCATACAAACAGACCCTGGCCTATGAAAAAGCCCTGCCCCATTTTCTGGATGCGGTGAATCTGAAACCCCGGATTAAGGATGCAGTGGTGGAGCTGGCCTATGCCTATCTGCAACTGGGGAAAACAGCAGAGGCCGCAGAATGGATCGGTCTGGCGGAAAAAGAAAATATTTTCCCGGCACGGACGGCTTTTCTCAAAGGTCTGGTCTTACAGAAAGAGGAAAAAAACAAAGAGGCCGTGCAGGCTTTTGAAAAAGCAATGGCCCTGGATGTATCTCTGACCCAGTCCTGTCAATACAATATTGCCCTTTGCTATGTCAAAGAAAGAGAACTGGCCAAGGCTGATGAACGCCTCCGGGCGGTGATTCTCCATGATCCCGGTTCCGATCTCTCCGCTTTTGCCCGGCAGTACCAGGAAATGATAAAACAGCGCATGGATATGGAAAAACCTCTTCACCTCAGCTTTGCCATGTTCGGCCAGTATGACAGCAATGTCGTACTGAAGCCGACAGATTCCTCTGCTGCCACCGGCATCACCGGAAAGGAAAGCCCGGCCCTTGCCAGCAGTATCCGGATTGACTACGCCCCTTTTTTTGAAAATTCCTGGCTTTTTAACGCCCGGTATTCATTTTATAACCGACTCCATAAAAAACATTCCACCTCCCATGATGTGCTGAGCAGCAGTCTCTATGCGGTTCCCGGATACAGTTTCGGAAACTGGTCCCTGAACCTGGCAGCCCGCCTGAATCATGTGCTGTTGCGGGATCCGGGCTACAGCCATTATCTGACAGAATGGAGCGCCGGTCCCATGGCCCGTATCCTGCTGGGACAGGAGCATATTCTGGAAATCTGCGGGGGATATGCCAATAAGGAATATGCCAACGCAGCACTGTCAGCAGAAGAAGAAAGGGATGCGGATGTTTTTGATTCCTATCTTTCATGGATATGGCTGCTGCGCCGGGATACCTTTGTAAATCTCCGCTATGGGTTTTCCTATGAGAATACCCAGGGAGACAACTGGGAAAACCGGGGACACCGCATATCCGCGGCTACAACGATCCCGGTGTGGGAAAAGGTGAAAATGCAGATGAACGGGGAGGCTTTTTTTCAGGATTTTGAAAATATCCATACATCCTTCGGGGAAAAAAGGGAAGACCGGATTTACCAGATCGGAGGCGGTATCACATGGGAATGTATGGATAATACCCAATTTATTTTACAGTATAACCATACAAGGGCGGATTCCAGTATCGCAGTATATGATTACGAACGGAATCTGTATTCCATCGGTTTTGAATATCGGTATTAGGTGTCAGGTGTCAGGTGTCAGGTGTCAGGTGTCAGGTGTCAGGGGTCAGGGGTCAGGTGTCAGGTGTCAGGTGTCAGGGGTCAGGTGTCAGGTGTCAGGTGTCAGGGGTCAGGGGTCAGGGGTCAGGGGTCAGGTGTCAGGGGTCAGGGGTCAGGATAAGATTATCATACTGATTTGTAAATATATTTTTTGTATTTCTGTCATTTTTTTTACCGGATCGGCAGATCATGGTTCAGGCCGGAAATGCTTTCCAGAGAAAAAAGAGTAAAACTATTTATTGCAGAAAGGGGATAACATGAAACGGAATCCATTATTATATATTTTTCTGATTTGTTTTTTTCTGCTGCCGTTCCGGGTATGGGCGGACGCAGTGGGACATATCGTAAAAGTGGAAGGCAGTGCGGATATAAGCCGCGACGGTCAGCCTGCGGAAACCGCCGTTCAGAATATGCCGGTGTACAAGGGGGATATTATCCGGACAAAAAGTAAATCCGGGACAGAAATCCGTTTTACAGACGACAGTATTATTCAGATCGGTGAAAATGCCCGCATTCAGATTTCGGAATACCTGTTTAAGGAAAAAACAGTTCAGGCCGGTATTACACTTTTCCGGGGGAAAATACGCAGCATTGTCAATAAAACCAGAAAACTGTTCGGACTTTCCGGGACAAACCGCTTTGAAGTCCGCACGGAAACGGCTGTTGTGGGGGTAAGAGGGACTGATTTTATCAGCTATCATCAGGACGGCATCAGCGGAGCTGTTTTTATTGAAGGAAAGGGATACTGCTACAGTCTCCGCAAACCGGAACTGATCCGGGAAATAATCGCAGGTCAGGCCATGACCGTGAGTAATGCCTACACACCGCCGGTGATCCGGACGGCCAGTGACAAGGAAATTCAGGAAAATCTGAAAGATACCTTTCTTCCGGATGCAGAAAAAAGGGACGGGCATTCAGATGCGGATCAGGCAGACGATGTCAGACCGGGGCAAAAGGATCATGGAAAACCCGTAAATGAAAAAGAAACAGGAGAACAGGTATCTTTCCCCGAAAGACCGCATGATTCCCGTACTGATGAGCCGGAAAGGGAAGACAGTGCTGATGTATTTATACATAAAGGTGCTGAACCCGCCGAACCGGGGGGAAAAAAAGCCGAAGGGGAATTTATCATGGCAGACAGTCCCTCCGTGAATGATAGGGAAGCTGCCGGAGATATGAGGGAGGCAGGTGGAGAAATGATACTTTCCGGAGAAGGGCTGCCTCTGAGGGAAAATAATAATCAGGATATGTTTTTTGCAGAAGATATGGCCGGACCGGACCGGGATACAGGGCCTGCGGAGGGGGAGAATGCTGTATATGATTTCAGACAGGAATCCGACTTCAGTGAAATGCTTCCCCCGCACGGGGGAGAAACCTTGTTTCCTCAAAACAAAGTATCCGGTCTGTGGGATATGGAAGAAGGCCCGGATATAGAGGAAGGTACGCGCTATGAAGAATCCCGCAATGCGGATATTCTGGATATTTTTCTCAATCCCAATAAAACAGATAATCTGAGAGAGCCGCCGGGGCCGGATGATTCTGATCCGGGTGAGGATGAGTCTCCGGCATATACGCCGGCATATGAAGATGAAGATTCAGACAGTGCGGAATCTCCTCCGGATTCGGGGCAGGATGATCCGGAACCTGCCCCGGATATCTCCCCATCCGCCTATTACAGTGATCTGTTTGCAATACTCTTATCCGCTGCCCTGGAAAGTAACGGCAGCTGCCTGCTGTCCGAAAACGGATATATCGAAGGGGAAATGAAGGCTTCCGGTACATTATGGTCTGCCGGGCCGGATGAACCTTTGGAATTTGGTATGCAGGGAATATTTCATGAAGCCGGGGAAATACCCGGATATACATCCGCATGGGCCGTAAAAAAATTTTACAGTGAAAAACCGTCCGATGAGTCCTCTGTTAGCGCAGACAGGGGCATGTATGCCGGTTTCATGGCCGGGCTTCGGATAGAAAATATTCTGAAAGGCAGTCTGTTGGGACTTTTTACCGATCCCCTGGGAAACAGGGGGATTCTCAAAGGCACGGCTGCCGGAGCATTATACACCGGAGCAGATGAATTCGGGAATGAAAACCTTTTTTTTAACGGAGCCGGACAGATGTATCCGGTATATCTGCCCGGAACCCTGCTTTCATCGGAAAATGCGGAACTCCGCAATGACGAAGTCTGGCTGACATATCTTCCGGAAGAAAGACCCGAGGGAAAATTTATTTCATCCCAAAACGGAATCGAACTGCATGATGTCTATTTCCGGAATATGCGTTTTGACGGGGAAAAATGGGATATTTCTTTTGTTTCCGCAAGCGGCGGATATTCGGGTGAAAAACCGGGAACCGCCTGGCGACTTCCTTTGGAAGACAGGGATCGTCAGCAGTATTGGACCCGCGATTATTCAGACATCAGCAATCAGGAAGGAATCATTCACGGCCCGGTCAGGGCTGCCTGGATTGATTTTGAACAGGCACTCACCGGTATCGGTGCCGGTGAATTTGCAGGAACATTTGATCCTGCTGCCCATACCTGGCAGGCCGTGGAAATGTGGACCCGTATGGAAACAGCCGCTTTTCTGAATATGACCGCCACGCAGGCGGGAAGGGAAAAACTCCGGGAGTTGAATATTCCGGCAGTGGAAATCGGAAAAACGGATCTTTCCGGGAACAGTAACGCGCTCAGCGTAATGATGAGAGATGTAACTTTTTTCAGCTATTCCACCGGAGATCCGGCCCGGATCTGGGCAACGGAAAGTGTGGAAGGAAATTTCCGGGCAGTTCCCCAGACCGGGCATTCGGTGAATCTGAGCGGCCGCGGGCTGAATGCGGTTTTTGAAGTCATGAAATGGGACAGTCAGAAATGGGGAGCCGCTGTCAGGGGAGCCGGTTCTGTCCTGCGGACGGATATACCGGGAACATCGGATATATCCTTTACCGGTAATGCGGCAGGAGGATATACCGGAACGGAAAGCGGGGTTTTCCGGGGAACAGCCGGCGGGGTGGCAAATCCGAAACCCTGACAGCCACTCAGTTGGATATGCTGCTGACAAATTTTCGGACCATCAGGCGGTAATCTTCCTTCAGAATCATCACCAGAAGGATCCATACAGCACAGATACAGACGGTAAACCATCCCAGCCCCTGCAGGCTGACCGTAAAAGGCAGCCAGTGGGTGACCAGGAGAATCAGCAGGGAACCGAAGACCTTGAATATCTGGTAATCCACCAGGGGGGAGGCCAGCTGTGCGAGCAGCAGGATAACAGTTATCAGCAGCAGATATCTGCTTTTACTGAAAACCTTCCATCCGTTCTCCTGCGGGTCCGCCTGAAAAAGCAGGGGCGTATTCACCTCGCAGTAAAGACCGAATTTCCCCATAATCCAGGTCAGGTCAAAGGTGAGCAGGATAATGACACAGGTTACGGGCAGCAGATCAGGTGTCTGCAGATGGGTGTGGCGGAGAAGCATGGCCGAAGTCCATCCGCCCACAACCCCGCCCGGAGGGCCGCCGATACCGACGATACTGTACCAGCGTCTGCCTTCTTCGGTATCATAGACGGAATTGGTCAGACTCCAGAACTGTTCCACCAGAACCACACCGATGATGTCCACAAAAATATAGAAGGCAACAGCAATAAAGCGGCTTTCTTTCAGAAGCATGAAGCGGAAAAAAAGCAGCAGGAAAATAACGGCCATACAGGTTCCCATTACCACATAAAAACGGCTCAGATATGCCACCATCCGGTTATATAGTTTTTCAGATAATTAATTGCATAAAATGGTGTTTTTATCTATTTGAAATTATGGCGAAAACCATTTTGAAAAACTGCAATTATTTTTCTGAAAATCTATAGACCGGAATAAATATGATCATGGAGATGGCCGTCCCGATCCAGACAAAGGGCAGTTGCTCCGCTCCCATCAGATCAATGAAAGATGAAACGGGGCAGTTATTTTTTGCTGAGTGCCTTATCACACTGGATTTCAGCGATCCGCTCATCAAACACCTGTACTGGAAAAACCTGCTGAAAAAAAGCCCGGACGGAATGCAGTTAATCTGGAGATGCGGACTGCTGCGGGAAATCGGGCTGAGAATTCTGGGCTGATGGATTGTCTGAACCGGGATTTTCAGGATGAAGGGATTTACCATGATTTTTTATGTCAATAAACAGCCTGAGCACAAGGTAAAATACAATTTCAGGAGGAATCATGCAGGCCTATAAAATAGAAAAAACAATAAAAGAAAACGGGCAACTGGTTTTAAACGGCCTGCCTTTTATGGCGGATGAACAGGTTGAAATCATTATTTTGCAGAAACCGAAAACAAAAAAGAAGAATCCCTACCCGTTAAAAGGCAAACTCATTACATATGAATCTCCGTTTGAACCGGTTGCTCTTGAAGATTGGGAAGTGCTGAAATGATTCTTCTGGATACGCATATCTGGCTATGGTGGATTGACCAGAATAAGAAACTGAAAAACTGGCAAAGAAATCTGATTGAAATAAATCAGGATATTGGATTGGGTGTCAGTATTTTCTCATGTTGGGAAGTTGCAAAACTGGTAGAGCATGGAAGAATCACTTTTGGATGCGGCATTGATGAATGGATGGAAAATGCCTTGGCGTATGATGGAATACAATTGATAGATTTGACACCTCAAATTGTTATTGATTCCACCTGTCTTCCGGGGAATTTTCATAAAGATCCGGCAGATCAGATTATTGTTGCAACAGCAAGGTGTTATGATATTCCACTTCTGACTTCAGATGAAAAAATCCTTGCCTATCAGTATGTAAAATTATGTAAAGAAAACAGTGTGTCTGCCTGAACCATACTTCGGCAGGCTCAGTAACCATGATTCTCAGGATGAAGGGATTTACCATGATTTTGCCAATGATTAACCCTACAACGTCACTTAGCCATGTCTCATAAAATTTGCGTATTCCAAAGGATTTTATGAGATATAAATCTGTGCAGAACAGACTGACAGAAATGATTGCCGGATATAATCTCATAAATATGCTTTGTTACAGATTATTATCCTGTAATCAGTTCCGGATTTGCCAAATTATTCCGGAATATGTCTAAGTGACGTTGTAGGGTTAATCCTGAGAATCCGGATTCAGACAGGATGTGCCGGATTAATCAAAACGCAATTTTTAAAATAAAGATGCAGGAGGAATAAAAAATGGAAAACATCATAACAGAAAAAAAGTATCTGATATGACACTGAGCGAACTGCGTAATTTTATCATCAGGACGATTTATGAAGTTTCCGATCCTGATTCCGGACTTGAACTGCGACCGGAAATTGAAGAAGAACTGCAAAATTCTCTTGTATCGAAAGTAAGAATATCAGCAGATGAAGCCGCAAAAAAACTGGGGGTTGAATGGTAGAGCATAAACTTGAATATGCTGAAAATGTGGAAGAATTGCTGAAAAACATCAGCGGGCACTGTGGCCCTGTGAATTCTGTATGCTTTTCTCCGGACGGCAAAACGCTGGCTTCCGGGTCAGATGACAAGACCGTGCGTCTGAAAAGTCCGTTCTTGCCGGGCATACGGCTTCTGTCAACAGTGTGAGTTTTTCCCCGAACGGAAATACCATAGCTTTTCTCGTTTCCAAGCTCCTGCCTGGAAACGCAATTGTCCGGAAGCTCTGCTTCCCATTCCTGCGGAATATATGATCGTTAAAAAGGAAGCGGAGCTACCTGCCCATTTATGTTCCCAAGCGGAGCTTGGGAACAAGGGTTTTCCTTATTTTTCACACCATCCGCATAATCTCCCCGAACATCTTCTCTAATTTCTTCGCCGACACTTTCACCGGGGTTTTCAGTTCCTGTGCGAATACGGATACCTTGTATTCCTCCAGCAGCCAGAAAAATTCTTCCACGCTCTTTCTTTTTTCATCACTGACATTGGGGGAGAGTTCCTTCAGCAGTTTCTGCAACCTGTCTGTGTGGATTTTCACTTCCGCTGCTTTGTTCTGATCTTTATCAAAACTGTGCATGGCCCGTTCCGCCCGGATGCGGATGGCACGGATATAGCGTTCCAGGTGGTTCAGACGATCATCCGTGTATAATGCGGTGAAATGTTCGGGAACCAGGTTGGTCAGGCTGTCCCGCTGCATGGCGAGGAACTGTATGATGACCCTGTTGCTGCGGTTGGCATTTTCCAGATCATAAAGTCCTGTCCGGCATTCATGGTATGCTGTGATGATCCGGACGACGGACTGCAGTTTTTCCTTTCCTTTCTCCGCGATGATCGGTTCTGCCTCTGCCGCATGGGCTGCAAAGGCTTCGGGACTGCGGATGTCCCGGCTGAACAAATCCTGCAGAATGCTTTCGTATATCTCTTTTTCCAGGGTCTTGGAGCCGCCGAAATAGCGCGCGGCCAGTGACGCATCTTTGGGCAGTTTCAACCGGTGCAGCAGCATCCGCAGTTCCCTGGCAAAGTGAAAGGAAAAAAGCCGTACCATGCCTTCTTTGTGGGATTTCAGTGCTTCCCCCCGATCCCGGAAAAGGCGCAGGGCCAGATCATCCCCCTCGGTTTTCAGGCCGGGATAGGCCGTCCATTTTTCCTTTTTCGCCCCCTGTAATGTCAGGGTTTCCGGCAGTTCCCCGAAATCCCATTGCCTGATTCCGCTGCGTTCCCATTTCTGCCGGGAGATGCTGAAATGATCCGGGTTGATGTCCGGAGCGGCTCCCTGTACCAATATGGAAGGATCTCTCCAATCCACGGATTCCGGCAGTTCCCCTGTTCTTCCAGAATCAGGGAAATCTGCTAATGAATATCCCGCCATTCCCGCATTTTCCGGAAGGAAAGAAATTTTTTGCAGATTTTCAGCATGTTACTGACTGATCCGGCTTCTTTCCAGTGATCGTGATACATCTTCCAGATATTGAGCAGGGCCATAAAATCCGAATCCGCGGCTTTCTGCTTTTCCGCGGGCCGTTTCCCTGGTTAAAAATCGGGAAACAGGATTTTTTCAAAAAATCCTGTTTCTGTGGTACGTTGTGAATCACATCATATTTTTTATGTGATCCGGGTCACAGACATAATTTCCATATTCGCTTACTCTGCAATCAAAAAGAGGGGAAAACAAGGTGAGAGTTTTTCAGTTCCTGTCTTTTCAGGAATAAAAACAAAGGAGGTGAGTAGGCAGTTATTAAAACGTATGCAGCAGCATCTTTGTTTCATTCATTTTTATCAACCATCATTTTTTGGAAAGGAGAAAATCATGAAAAAACTGCTGACAATTATTATGACAACATTGATTCTTTTCACTGCTTCCGGCTCACAGGCCGGAACTGAACTTACCCCAACCATCATCACCCCCGGCATCACTTATCCGGGGGATGAATTCGGAATTATTGTGGATATGGCAGATAATGTTGCTATCGTCGGTACGCTGAGTGAAAACGGCAAGGCTTTTGTATTTGAAAATGAAAATAATGTCTGGACGGAAAAAGCTGTACTGACACCAAGCAATGGAAATATGTATCTTTTTGGCGAGCATGTTGCTGTATCTGATAATTTTGCAGTGGTATCAGGTAAATACGAAGGTGGTTATGAAAGCGTTTATATTTATCAGAAAGCGGAAAACGGTTGGGCTGATATGAATGAAACCCAGATTTTATCCATATATCAACCCGAATATGAAGAAGTATATGTTACTGACCTTGCAATTCATTCCGGCACGCTTGTTGTATGCTGGCAAATATCAGTTCAGGGAGTAAATCTGAATCCGGTACAAATCTATAACTATAAAGAAAACCAATGGATTTTAAGTAAAACAATTGTTCTGCCGGAATACAGAAACTTTGCCGATATTTATGAAGACAGAGTCATCATCGGTTCCCACCATTCCGGCGCACTGGTTTACAGAAAAGATGCAAATGGGAAATGGGAAGAGGAAGTCCGGTTATTTGCTGATGATATGGAATCAACAGAATTCTTCGGCAGAGATGTCGCCATAACAGACGGTTTTGCGATTGTCGGGGATAACGGAACATCTTCCGCATATATCTTTGAATACGACGGAATCAATTGGATTCAGAAACAGAAATTAACTGAATCTGATCCATATGGCGAAGCTGCCTATTATGGACTGTCGCTTGATATTACAGAAAAATATGCTTTGGTCGGTTCTCTCGGATACAAAGAAAACTTTGATCTCTTATTCTGCGGAGCTGCTTTCCTGTATAAACGTAATGAAAACAATATATTTGAAAAAGTTGATAAATTTCTTGCTCCCATACCCCAATATTTTGGAACTTTCGGCAGATCAGTTGCCCTTTCAGAAGATCATATGATTATCGGGCATCCGGAAGATCATACTTCAGCACCCGAAGGTTCCGCTGTCATCTTCAACCTCTATTCCCTCGGTGACATTGACAGAGACGGAGACGTGGATAAATGCGATCTTGCCATACTCAAAACTTATCTGAACCATTCTGCAAGTGAATGCCCGGAATGCGATCATGACGGGGACGGCATGATAACGATCCAGGATGCAAGAAAACAGGTTCTGCAACCATGCACATATCCAAACTGTGAATGCCGGTAAACCGGCACAGTTCAGTGAAAAACTGAAGGTTACACGGGACGGTGTATCACACCGTCCTATTTATAAAAAACACCAAATATAAAACAGGAGAAATTATCATGAAAAAAATCAGTATCATTACCCTTATTGTACTCGGTCTCAGCACATTCATCTTCACGCAGGCATGGGCTGTGTCTCTGTCCCTCAACCCCCTGGCTTCTCAAATTGAAATCGGCGGAACCGCAGGAATCGAACTTCTTGTGTCCGGACTGGAAAATGACGATCTCAGCGCCTTTGATCTCGGTGTAACCTATGACACTTCTGTATTTTTCTTTGATTACTATGTTTTCGAAGACGGACTCGGAAACATTGCAGCAGGCGGCGAAGCCGAAGACTGGAGCGATGGAGATATTGGAAACGGCACTGTCCATCTTGCCGAACTTTCCTGGCTGTGGGATCTGGATTTTCAGGCAGACAGTTTTACTCTGGCCACCCTTTACTTCAGCGGCACAAATGAAGGAACCGGCGTTTTCGGTTTTTCCAATGCGGAACTCAGCGATGCTTTCGGCGATTCACTTACGGCAGGTCTTCACAGTACTGAAATTGATGTAAATCAGCCCGTTCCCGAACCGGCCACCATGCTGCTTCTGGGCTTCGGGCTTACGGGAATCGGGTGTATGAACAGAAAACGTAAGGGCGAAAAATCTTTAGTCCCTGCAAAAGGATAAAAGATTTCCATAACAATCAGAAAACAGAATTTTAAAAGGTAAATCAAAAATTGGTAATGGGTCAAACCGGTTGATGAAAAAAATTATTCTGTAGAGACAGGGCATGCCCTGTCTCTACGGGGAATTCAGGATTCAGAATCAACGGATTTGACCACTACCCAAAATTTCAAAAGGAACCTGCCGCTAATGACAGGTTCCCAACAAAGGAGACAAAAATGAAAAAATACATTATCACATTCACATTGGTATTCCTGCTTTTCGCAACCGCACCCGTTAACGCCCTTCAGTACAACATAACCGATCTTGGGGATTTCGGTATAAATTATGCTTTCTGGGGCGGAACACCTTTTACCAGCTTTAAAATAAACAATTCCGGCATGATTGTCGGGAATAATGAGACAGGAGCTTTTATCTGGGAAGACGGAAATACAACAGAACTTGGGAATGCCTATATCGGCGGATTAAACGAGAACGGACAGATAGTCGGTGGTGATGATGAAGGTATTTTTGTTATGGAGAATGGTGAAAAAACGCAAATAACACGGACAATTGACTCATATTACGACAGAATTTACACTTTTGCCTTTGATATTAATAATGAAGGAAAGGTAGTCGGAATGGATCGGATTCACGGCATGGATGATCCCCATGCATATCTTTGGGATAGCAGTAATCAGGAAACGCCTGTTCGTCTTTTATCGGACAAAAAATATGTATGGGATTTTGCAACTGCCATAAATGATAAAGGATTAATAACAGCTACAGGATTAGGGCCAGATGGAACATATTTATGGGAAAACGGTGTGCTTACAGAAATGACGAATTTTCCATGGGCAACGGACATTAACAACGCTGACCAGGTAGTCGGGAGTATCCATACTGCGGAAGGCTTATCTCATGCCGCACTGTGGGAAGACAGCCTGCTCACTGATATGGGGATATTGGATAACTATACCTCTTCCATCGCCTGGGCCGTCAATGAACCCGGTCAGGCTGTAGGTTCATTATACAATAATTTGCTGAGTGACAGCAGCGCATTCTACTGGGACAACAAAACCGGCATGATAAACCTCAATGACTATATCTCTCCCGACTCCGGCTGGGATCTCATATGGGCCTCGGACATTAACGATTACGGATATATTGTCGGTGTGGGAACCTACAACGGCGAAACCAGGGGATTTCTCGCAACGCCCACGCCTGAACCCGCCACCATGATTCTCCTCGGCACAGGCCTGATCGGACTGGCCGGGACCAAACGGAGGTTCAGGAAGAATTCGGCAGAGTAAAGCGATATTCATGATTCCCGATTCTTCACACTTCATTATTGCTCATCTGATAGGCGACTACCTGCTGCAAAACGACTGGATGGCCGGGGGTAAAAAAAGCTCCCCGGTCATCTGCTCGGTGCATGTGATTTGTTACCTGTTTCCCTTTCTGTTCATGGGACTGGCTTGGTGGCAGATATTCCTGATCGGCCTACAGCACTGGATGCAGGACAGAGGCGATTTTGCGCTGAAATGGATGAAGCTGGCGGGCCAGCAGAAATTCTCCCAACCGCCACTGGCCCCCTGGAGCATCATTGTGGTGGACAACACTCTTCATCTTTTGTGGATAATGCTGATTGTTTAAAATTATAACACATAATATTTTCAAATAATAATGATCGTATCAATTGGCTGTCATTTCCCCTCCCCGAAAAGCACCAGCGGCGCCCAGAAAAAAGGATGTTTGTTCAACTCGTTGTCTCCATGAATCATTTTCAGTTTGATGTCCTGCAAAGCCTCTGCCCGTTTTTTTCCGGATTTCAGGTTTTGGAAAAAACCGGTGGTAAAAGTTTTGGAAGACATGGATTCTACTGACCACAGAGTGACGGCAACTGCCGGAGTTCCGGCATACAGAAAGGCACGCGTCAGACCCATTATGCCCTCACCGTGCTGATATTCTCCGAGTCCGGTATTGCAGGCTGAAAGCACAACCAGATCGGCATTCAGTTTCATTCCGAATACATCAGCCATTGTCAGATAGCCATCTTCTTTTGTCACCGGGTCAGGCTGGGACAGCACCAAAGCAGGCTGGGTGAGGTAGTTAATCTTGTCCGGCAGAATGCCGTGACAGGAAAACAGCACATACCGATAGTCGTCCAGTATGCCGTTTTTGTGCATTTTCAACACACTGCTTCGGGCAGCTTTTTCCCGTAGGTGCAAAGGATTGGATTTCTCCGGGGCTTTCAGAATGTTGAAAATTTCCCTTGCCTCTGTCTCGGTTTCCGGCAGTTCTTTGAAATCACTTTTGTAAACCGGGTGCGCAAAGGCGAGATAGGGATATTTGGGGCTTTCTTTTTTCCGGGATTGGGAATCCCGGATGATTTTGAGCAAAGAAGCTGAAGAAAGATAGGAAATGGGAATATCTTCGGCAAGATAACAGGGAGTATCCTTATCCGTGCGGGTGACAAGGGCATCAAAGGGCAGAAAATACAGGGAAGAAGTGGGGACAATGTACAGGGTTTCAGATTTGGCAATTAATGGGCGGACTCTTTCCGGAATCAGGAGATTGTAAAGAAAATGTCCTGATTGTATTAATTGTTCCAGGGAATCTTCGACAGCCAAACGGGGAGAACCCTTCTCTTTTATTTTTTGCAGTATATCTTTGGTCATATCTTGTATGAATTTTAACACTTTTGCAGCCAAATCTTTTTCATTGGTTTGAATGGGCAACATAACAAATTGGGATTTACCGATTACCCATAGAACTGTGTTTTCCTTCATTGCATTGTAAACCAGCATCATTTCACCATCTTTCAGCACGGTTTCCTGAATTTCCTTTAAAGATGAAGGAATGGGGTATTTCAGCGCATAATAATCCGGATAATCGGTTTTCAGGGATTGCTGGAATAATATCTCTTCTTTTTTAAGATTTTCTGTTTCCTGTTCCAATTTACGGATTTTGTTTGTATCCCGGTCTGTTTCATGTTTGCTTCCTTCTTCTGTTCGGGTATTCTGCAAAGCAATTATTCTGTTATTCAGTTCTTCTTCTTTTGAAAGAACATAATCCGGAATACCTGCAAGATTTCTGGCTCCGCTTTTGCCCATTTCCTCCAGAAAAATCCGTCCCTGTTTACGCTCAAAAATTTCTATGGCTTTGCTGTCATGACCTTTGGAGGGGGATTTTTCATGAAGGGCTTGTAGCAGGGTAATATATTCGTCGTAAACATGAAATTTTCCCTGCATAAAGGATTTCTTAAATTCTTTGTCGACCATTATTTCTCTTATTGATTCAATGATATTAAGCGAATATTCGAAATTTGAAACGGCAGGATTTAATTTACCTAATTTTGCCTGAACGCTGCCAAGCCCACGCGATATTTGCCATATGGAATTCTGAAAGCCTGCTTCATTACAAATTTTTAATGAATCTTCAAAATTTTTTTCAGATTTTTCATACTGCCCAATATTTTCATAAAGCACACCAATGTTAATTAAATTATAACATTCTCCTCGCTTATCTTTAATTTTTCTCCTAATAGCTAAAGAATCATTATAATAGATTAGGGCATTTTCATACTGCCCCATATTATCATAGACCACGCCAATATTTCCCAAAGTAGCTCCTTCCCCCTCTTGATTATGAATCTCTCTGTGTATTAGTAAGGACTTTTCAAGATAAGAAAGAGCCTCTTTATATTTACCTTTATTACGGTACACCACACCGATATTTTTCAAATTATTTCCTTCCTGCTCTCTATAATTGTTATTTTTGCTTATTGTTAGAGATTCATTAAAATAATCTATGGCTTTATCGTACTGTCCGCAATAAAGATATACCCAACCGATATTGATTAAAAGACTGACCTCTTCACTGTGGGTTTTTAATTCTTTGCTTATCGATAAGGCTTTTTTATAATGAATAAGGGCTTCATTATATTCTCCTCTGACTTCGTAAACTGCACCGATGAGTAAAAAATTATGCATCTCACCTCGTGGATTTAAACTTTCTTTATATAAATTCTGTGCATTTTCAGAAATCGAAATAGCTTTATCATGATCTCCCATTTCAAAATACACCTTGCCAATAACAGTCAAGACATCCCCCATCCCTTTCTTGTCATCAATTTGTGTTCGAATTGATAATGATTTATTATAATAAGATAATGCTTCATCATAATGTTTAAGTTTAGCTAACACCTGACCGATACCTATCAAGTCATGGCTGACACCATTCAAATTATCAGTTTTTATATGAATTGGCAACGCTTGGTTAAAATATATATGAGCGTCATTATATTGTCCTATCATTATGTAAACATTGCCTATGTTTGAAAGGCTATCACCTTCTCTTTCCAAATTTCCTAGTTCTCTGTGAATTATCAATGCCTTTTTATGAAATATCAGTGCTTCATTGTACTGTCCCTGAATATTATACACTACACCGATATTAGTAAGAAACCCTCCTATAGCTTCCTTATTTTCATTTTTTTCTGCTAAGTTAAGCCCTCTTTCCCATAATCTGATAGCTTTCTGATATTGAAAGTTACGATAGGCCAATAGCCCCTCTTGAAAAAGCCGATTCAGTGCTTCTTCTGTAGTTTCGGACTTGACTACCGGAACTACCATCAAATATATTAGTGCCAATAATATCAAAAAAAAATTCTTCATCATTTCCTCTTATAATTGTTATAGGTTTTCAGATAATTAAGGAAGACGGTCTCGTAAAAAGTTTTGAATCAGCATTTTTCAGAGTCTTAACCATCTGATTTTATTTATGGCGCATTTTGAAAAAACGACTTTTTACGAGACCGTCAAGGAAGGTTCCATAAAATTTTCCCGTATAAACATTTCTCCCTTCCGTTGAGGGATGTGCCGGGTGTGGATGAAAGCCACTTTTTTATACACGAAAAATTTCATTTGCTTATTTATTTGTCGCCTTTATATTAAAGGGTTTGGACTTGAATAACCAGTGTGAAAAAAACATAAGGCTATTTCCTGAAAAAAAGTACCAAGAGATTGCCGGACTAAAAGTCTGGCAGTGTCTGAAAAATCAAAAACTTTCAGATTGTGACTCCTTCAGACCAGTACATTCATATTTGGAAATCACCTTAAGTCACAAAATTTCACATGCCACATATCCTGGCAGTTACGGTGAAGAATACCCCGGAAGCATCAACAGCCACTTTTTAAATGTATCATTGTCCGGGTATTTTTTTTTCAGGCACAAGAGCTTCTCTGCCGTATCATCCCAAAGCTTATATTGCTGATACAGAATCGCCAGGGAAATCAGTTGCTCCGGACTGTCATTTCCGGGACAGAATTTCCGAACATCGGCTTCTCTTTTGGCCAATTCCTGTTCTTCAGCTTCTGTAAGAATTTCAAACCGCCCTTCTGCTTCTGAAATGATTTGTTTCCCTGAAACAGCCTTCACATTCCAGTCATAGCGTTTACCCGGCATAAAAGTGATTTTTTCCAGTTTGTGATTAAGAAGTTCGGTTTCAATTTCCGGATATACCTGATCGGTATCATCGGAAATGTTAATCCGGTATTTTTCCGCTCCGGTAACCTTTTTCCATTTCAATTCCGGTATCCTGTTACGGCTTCTGGTTTGTGCAAGGCGAAGCATACAGATTTCCGACCCTGTTTCCGCAGCGTCATCATCCCCCCGTAACACTTCAACTCCCATTCCCTGCAAATCTTCCTTCCGGATGGGTGATTTTTTCTTTTCAAAAAAGAAAACCGTCTGACTTTTTATGCGGATGCTGCCTTTGTCTTTCTGAGAACCTTTTTCCCCCACTGTAATTGTTCCGTTTCCGGCAATTTCCTCTTGAACACCGGTGGGAAAATAGTTAATTTTGAGAATACAGTCTGATTCCAAAGTGATTTTATCCCCTTGGGAAAGAATGTCGGCAACGGCAATCTCATTTTTGTTACCCTCATGGACAGCCTTGCCGGATACATTCAGAACAATGGCCTCATCTTCGGCATGGCAGATCGATCCGAGAAACAGAAACACCCAAAAACTTGTTCCCCACAGCCAGTTATTTTTCTTCATGTTTTTCTCCTTCTGATTCTTTTATGCGTACAGACCACATATGAACAGGTTCCCGTCCTTTCACTTTCTGCTCTCCCCAGTCTTTGAATGCTATTCCTTTTGGCAGCCTGCCGACAACCTCCTGATACACGGCATCCGTGATCAGAAAGTTTTCTCCCAACTCTTTGGTGGCAGTCTGAACACGCGCAGCCAGATTGGCAGTATCTCCGGTCAGGGTAAATTCCCTTCTGCGGATGGAACCCAAAGCACCCAACTGAACAGTGCCTGTATGAAGGCCGATACCGATTTTAAAGGACTTTTCTCCCCGAATCTTCCATTGGATATTTAAAGCATCCAAAGCGGCAATCATGCGGATACCCGCATTGACAGCAGCCAGGCTTGGATTGTCTGCATTCTCATACGCGCCGAAAAAGGCAAGCATTCCGTCCCCCAAAAACCGGTTGACAATTCCCTTTTCCTGATGAACTGCCTCGGACATGACCGCATAATATTCATTCAGCCGCCTGACCACCTCCTCATCGCTCCGTTCCCGACAGAAAGGGGTGAAATCCCGAATATCGGAAAACAAAACGCACAGCCGCATATTGATACCCGCAAGAATGGCTTCATCATCGGATTTCAGGACTTCTTTCACCACACGGGATTCCTGAAAACTGCCGAAAAGAGTCTGAATTCTCCGGGATTCCCTGTCCATATACTTATACTGCCAGGCAAAAGTCAGCAGAAGACCGAGGCACGCGGACAGTGACGCTGTAGTATAGGGTAGGAGATGATACTGTGTAAATGAAAAAAAACTGAAGATACAGAAAATCAGGAGGGAAACAGGAAAAGCCAGCATTGCCCATCTGAATCCCCGGTAAAGGGCCGCCAGACTCACAGCCAGAGACAGGACAAAGCATAAGCCAAAACCAGCCGGTGCAGGTATTTCGGAAAAGAAACGGCCATGATATAAAGTAAGCAGCACATTGGCATGGATTTCCACCCCGTATGTCCGCCGGGACGGATTCGGATACAGGGAACGCAGGGGCGTGAGGTGACGATCCTGACTTAACATGTCCGTAGTACCGAGAAGAACGGTTTTTCCCTGAAAATGCTGCCGGAGAAAATACAGATCGTTTTCACGGATTTTCCGGTTTACTTCGATAAATGAATACCGTTTTACAAAACGGTCGGGGCGGGCATAATCAATCCAGATCGTATCTGACGGGGGGCTGTATTCCGGATTACCGGCTTTGAACAGCTGATAACTGAAGCTGTAACTATCCGGGGCATCCCCTCCGGATGGGAAAAACAGACTCTGTCGCCGGATTACATCATCAGCATCTGTTTTCAGGTTGAAAAAACCCATGTTTTCCCCTCCGTCTGCTCCGATCACCTGTTCATAGCGGCTGTGGGGACGAATCTCTCGGTCGCCGGTTTGAACAAAACCGCTGATCACACGGATTCCCTTGCTTTGGGCATATACAATCGCTTGCAGCCAGGCATGGCTGTAATTCTTAATCCGGTCATCAAACAGGGCTTGGGGAAGCAGAAAATCCAGCCCGATGATCTTTGCACCGCTGTCTGCCATTGCCCGGATCATTTCTCCGAAATATTCATTCCAAAGGGTCATGGGAATCTGAAAATCTTTATCCTTTACGGTCTGATCGTCAATTTCGATAATCACGACCGGGGGATCCGGCGGATCGGATTTGTCGGAAACGGATTTGAGATAAAACAGGGTGTCGTATGCCCGATAATCTGAAAAAGTGAACAGCCCTGCCTGGCATAGCATAAAGCAGCATAAAGCGGATATGAATGATATTGCTGCTGATATAACGATTCTGTTTTTAAACAGATTTTTATTCATCACCGTTTTCCTCCTTCCCCTGCCTGCCTTTGCCTTTCAGCGTCACAGGAAGCGGCTTGACAATTTTGATAAAATCCTTTCGCTGAATCAGAAAACCTTCCTCAAAAAGCTGACTCATAATCCGGCTCACCGTCTCCCTGGAAATTGCCAGATGTCCGGCCATTTCCAGATGGGTGAATTTTTCCCGGATTTCCCTGTTTTCATCCGCCATTTCCGTAAGCAGCCGGGCGATTCTGCCGTAAGAATCCTTAAACGCCAGGTCTTCAATCTGTTTTGTGGCCGTGCGGATTTTTACCAGCAGATTTTTCAGGATTTTCATCATAATGCCGGGGTTATTCATCAGGATATTCCTGAAAGCAGATCCCTGAAGGATCAGCACCTCGGTCTTTTCTTTGGTCATCACCGTGGCACAGCGGGGTTCGTTGTCAATAAAACTCATCTCACCGAAATAGTCATTGGGTCCGAAGGTGTTCAGAACCATCTGTTTCCCTTCCGGATCCGTTGCCAGGGCATGTGCCTTTCCCTTCAGGACAATGTAAAGGGTATCGGTATTGTCGCCTTCTGTGATGATAATGGTTTTCCGGGGAAAGGTTTTTTTCTGTGAAACGGATTCCAGCAGGCGGATATCCTCTTCATTCAGATCGGGAAAAAACGGAATCTGGTTATACATTTCTGTGTCTCCTGTACAGTGCATTGTCAGGATTGAAATTTTGAGTTTTACAAATCGGATTTATTTGAAAAATCAGATTTTTATCTACATCTGAATTCACATTTTCAAAATTGACAGAGCAATAAACTTCCGGAAATAAAATCTCACTGCGTTATCAGACTGAGATATCCCCCTCACACCATCCGCATAATCTCCCCGAACATCTTCTCTAATTTCTTCGCCGACACTTTCACCGGGGTTTTCAGTTCCTGTGCGAATACGGATACCTTGTATTCCTCCAGCAGCCAGAAAAATTCTTCC
>JAABRU010000126.1 GCA_011390755.1 Desulfobacteraceae bacterium
TACCAAAGAAAAAATTCTTTTCATCGGTCACACGCATCTGCCGCTGATGATCCGGCAGGAAATGCTGGGCACCCGTTTTGAAAATCCGGCGGAAAATTCGATGATGTACGCGGGAGATAAAAACCGGTTCATTATCAACTGCGGCAGTGTCGGCCAGCCCAGGGACGGTGATCCCAGGGCATCCTATGTGATTTATGATACAGAACGCAAAACCATACTGTTCCGCCGTATCCGGTATGATTGTCAGAAGGCGGCAGAAAAAATTGTTGCCGCAGGCCTGCCGGAATCTTTGGCAACACGTTTATTTCATGGGGTGTAGGGGAATGAGGTATCAGATCGGATTCGATAGGATCTGCCGTTTATTCCCGCGTATCGCGCGGAAGGCAGAAAATGAAGGCTGTCAGAATGAATGCCGGAGCGACTTTCTTTTTCAGTCATAGCTCTCAGCAAAGATTTACATTCACAGCGAAGCATGAAAGCTGCACGGATTGCGAAAAATAAGGCCGAAGCCGGTTTTTCGCAGACACTTTCATATAAACGGTGCTGGGTGCTGGGTTGCTGGTTGCTGGGTTGCTGGGTGCTGGGTGCTGGGTTGCTGGGTGCTGGGTGCTGGGGGCTGGGTTGCTGGTTGCTGGGTTGCTGGGTGCTGGGTGCTGGGTTGCTGGGTGCTGGGTGCTGGGGGCTGGGTTGCTGGGTGCTGGGTGCTGGGTGCTGGGGGCTGGTTGCCGGAAAGCATGAAAGCTGCACGGAGTGCGAAAATTAAGGCGGAGGCCGGTTTTTCGCAGACACTTTCATATAAACGGTGCTGGTTGCTGGGTGCTGGTTGCTGGGTTGCTGGGGGCTGGGTGCCGGAAAGCATGAAAGCTGCACGGAGTGCGAAAATTAAGGCCGAGGCCGGTTTTTCGCAGACACTTTCATATAAACCACCATGCCCTGCCGGGCACAACAAAGGATGAAACTTTTGACTTCCGGTGCAAAATGTCATAACTATCCTCCGGACATGTACTTTTTACCAATTATCAGAAGGAGGACAGTTATGACTAAGAAATCAGATACCACATTTGTCACTGTAATGCACCCTGTTTGTTGCGGCCCGGATATTCATAAGAGTATTATCTCAGCATGTCTGATTACTCTGAATCCTCTCGGATCTCCGCAGTACGAAGTGAGAGAGTTTTCGACATTTACGGATTCCCTCTTCCTTTTAAGGGACTGGCCGGCTGGCAATAACTGTCCGACAGTGGCAATGGAAAGTACCAGTGTGTACTGGCGTCCGGTTCACAATATCCCTGAAAGTCATTTTGATGTGGTCCTGGTAAATGCCCGTCATATAAAGAATGTACCCGGCAGAAAGACGGATACGGAAGACAGTAAGTGGCTGGCCAGTCTCCTTCGCCACGGACTTGTGAAGGGCAGTTTCATTCCGGCAAAGGAGGTGAGGCAGTGGCGTGATCTGACAACCCTGCGGAAAAATTATACGCATTCCCCCGGAGATTATAAAAGACGTGTGCATAAACTGTTTGAAACCGGCAATATAAAAATCAGTTCGGTGGTTACAGATCTGTTCGGGGCCACCGGGCGTAATCTGATCCGTCTGCTTTGTGACGAAAATTCTGAATTAACTTTGAAAAATGTCAGAAAATGTGCAAAAGGGAGTCTCGGTTCCAAAGTGGCGGAACTTCATCGGAGCATTCAGGGATTCTTTGAGGATCATCACCGTTTTCAGTTAAAATTACTGATGGATACAGTTTCATCATTTGAAAAACAGATTGCGTCCCTGACAGAACGTCTTACCGGACTTACAGATCCCCACCGGGACCTTCTGAACCGTCTGGATGAGGTATACGGAACTGACACAGTGGCGGCCCGGTCGGTAATCAGTCATACAGGACTGACTCCGGAAGAATTCGGGAGTGAGGATGCTTTCTGTTCACGGGCAGGTCTCTGTCCCGGAAATAATGAAAGCGCGGGAAAACGTAAAAGCGGCAGATCCCCGGTCCGGAAGCATCCGTTTAAGACAGTCATGGTTGAGATCGCATGGTCCGCGGTTAAGAAGAAGGGATCATATTACAGGGATAAATATTACCGTCTGAAATACCGGCGCGGAGCAAAAAAGGCCATTGTGGCGGTGGCACACAGCATAGCGAAGGGAATATACCGTATAATAAAATACGGAGAGTCTTTCAGGGATTTGGGAGAGGGATATCTTTCGGGAAAAAATAAGGAAAAGAGAGAGGAAAGACTGAAAAGACAGGCCGCACAGCTTGGATTCGATCTGGTTCCGGCAGCCTGACAGTTTAACATTAAACCGTTTTAAATTCAGATATTTAAATAAGAAAAACATAAAAACCGTTCCGGACTGAAAAGGAGGATAACAGATCTTATATCAAAAAACTTCCGCGCTTCCGTTACTTCAGGGTCGAAGAAAAAATGGCGCTGCGAACCCGGTATAAACATGACCGACCGGTCTCCTGCACAACAAACTGTCAGCCCTTTTATGGGACTACGAATATAAAACTGTATTTTTCAGGACCGGTCATTTTTCAGGGAAGCGCGGAATTTTTCGAAGAAAGTCGCTCAGAGACTGCAGGATAAGTGTTTTTTCACTCTGAGCATCTGTTTCCGGTCACTTTTTCTGCCGGATAATACACTGTAATTAATTGATTTATTGTAGAGTTTCATATAAACATCCAACATTTCAAAAGGAAAAATCAAATGCAAAAGGAATTTGAAATAAAATATGCCCGGAGGATGGAGCAGCTTCCGCCTTATCTCTTCGGGATGATTAATCATATGAAAAGCGAAAAACGCCTGAACGGAGATGATGTTATTGATTTGGGCATGGGAAACCCTGTGGATCCCACCCCCGAACCCATTGTGGAAAAACTCTGTGAAGTGGCCCAGGATCCCAAAAGCCACCGTTATCCCGTGGCTGCGGGATTAAGAAACCTGCGCAAAGAAATCGCAAAATACTACCAAAGAGATTTCGGTGTGACCCTTGACAGTGAAAAGGAGATCATCTGCACCATCGGCTCCAAAGAAGGCATTTCCCATATCTGTCTGGCCCTGATCGGCCCGGGGGATACCGTACTGGTTCCTGCCCCGGCCTTTCCCATTCACATTTATGCCGCCACCATTGCCGGAGGCAATGTCATCCGTATTCCCCTGGCACCGGATGATACTTTTCTGCAGCGGATTGCGGATATGTGCGAATCCCTGTATCCGAAACCCAAAGTACTGGTACTCAATTATCCCCACAATCCCACAGCGGCTCTTGCGACAAAAGAACTGTTTGCGGAAATCGTGAAACTGGCGCGCAAATACGGTTTTATTGTTATTCAGGATTTTGCCTATGCCAGGATCACCTTTGACGGCTATAAAGCGCCCAGTTTTATGGAAGTGGAGGGGGGGCGGGAGGTGGGAGTGGAATTCGGTTCTTTTTCCAAATCCTATAATATGGCCGGATGGCGTCTGGGCTACGGTGTGGGAAATCCCAGACTCATTGAAGGACTTGCCAAAATCAAGGGATATTATGACTACGGGATATTTTCGCCTATCCAGATTGCCGGTATTATCGCCATGCGGGACTGTGAAGATGATGTCAGTCGCCAGGTGGAAATATACCAGAACCGCAGGGATGTTTTATGCAGAGGGCTGGAACAGATGGGATGGGAAGTCAGCAAACCTGGCGCAGGAATGTTTGCCTGGGTAAAAATTCCCGAACCCTATGCGCAGCTGGGGTCCATGGAATTTTCCATCCAGATGATGAACCGGGCCAACGTGGCCCTGGCCCCCGGCATCGGTTTCGGACAGGAAGGGGAAGGATGGCTCCGGCTGGCCCTGGTGGAAAATGAGCACCGTATCCGCCAGGCCCTGCGGCAGATGCGCCGGGCACTTTCGGAGCTGGATAAGGAATAAGAGTGTAATGTAACACCCCTATTGAGAAAATTGTTTCATGCTGATTATATTCGGTATTTTATTCAGAGAAACCCGGAGTGCGAAAGTTGGGCGGAGCGGTCTTTCGCCCACACTCCTTCGGAGCCCGGGCGAAAAATAATTTTTGCACTCCTTTCTCAAAGACAATGTTACATTACAGAATAACCCTACAACGTCACTTAGACATATTCCGGAATAATTTGGCAAATCCGGAACTGATTACAGGATAATAATCTGTAACAAAGCATATTTATGAGATTATATCCGGCAATCATTTCTGTCAGTCTGTTCTGCACAGATTTATATCTCATAAAATCCTTTGGAATACGCAAATTTTATGAGACATGGCTAAGTGACGTTGTAGGGATAAGAGCCTATCCGAAAACCCTGTTTCCCGATGTTCGGAACCTTTGTTTTTACCGGGTTTAAAAATCGGTTTCGGAGGTTTTCGGATAATCTCTAAGGGGTGAATCGGACGCATTCATTATATCAACAGTTCGGTAAAAAAAAAATCGGCATGAATAATTTCAGCAGGTTATAAGACTCATACAAAATATCCGGATTTGATGATTTCAGATATACTGATCCAATTTTGGTTTTTCCCGGCATACTTTCTGCTGTCAGTCCGGATTGTGAAACAATGACCGTTCCGGACTGAAGAACTGCTGAAAAAGGTCAGAAAAGTGCTGTTTTCAGGACACAGCAGTTTTTGTGCCCGGAAAAACCAAAATTGGAGTACTATACTTATATTTTTATGCTCTGCAAATCAGAAAAAATTACCGAACCATTGTTATATCTATCCCGCATTTCGCCTGTCTTTATAACACTTTGAAAATTAAACTGACTTTTTCAAAATTTTTTGTATACCCAAAGAATTCGGATTCAATAAATTCAGATTGTCGGATCGCAAAGAGCAAAATGTGGGATCTATAGTTTCGCATTTTATAATTGTTTGATTTTAGACATGAATTGCACGAATTGCACAAATAGGTACCGCATCAAAAATTCTGTAACATTCGCAGGGTGTGCCAGCGAAGCATAAGGCACCGGCAACATTGACGGGAGCCTTACGCCTGCTGCCCGGCGCAGACTGCATGAGAGTTTGAAAGCGGAAGCACGGCCGGCCGAAAACAGAAAATCTTTCCGATCTGCTGAATTTATCTGACAGTCCGCCCATGAATCACCTTATGATCGGACTGTCATTTTTCCCATCTGCCTCCGGCGGAAGATATAACAGAAAAAAGGCCCGCCAATCAGCGCCGTCAGCACACCGATGGGAATTTCATGGGGCAGCACGGCCCGCGTCAGGGTGTCCGCGCAGAGCAGCAGAATCCCCCCGGCCAGAAGGGAGGCCGGAAGCAGACGGCGGTTATCCGGCCCGCAGAGGGATCGCATCATGTGGGGAACCAGCAGTCCCACAAAACCGATAATACCCGAAACAGAGACACATACAGCCGTCAGCAGCGAGGCCGTCACCAGCAGAATCAGTGTGGTCCGCCGTGTATTCACCCCCAGGGAGGCCGCAGTACGATCCCCCATTGCCAGCAGGTTCAGATCCCGCGCATACAGCAGAAAGACCCCGAAAGAAAGCAGGGCAAAAATCAGCACCATCCCCACATCTCCCCAGGTGCGGGAAGCAAAACTGCCCATAAGCCAGAAAATAATGACCGCCACCTGCTCGTCCGCAATATATTTAAGAAAACTGATACCGGCAGAGAGAATGGATGCAACAATAATACCGGACAAAATCAGATTGTTGGATGAAATTCCCCCGCCGGAGGAAGACAGGAAAATTACAAAAACAAGGGTAAGGGCGGCACCGACGAAGGCAAAAAGAGGGATGGAATAAGACCCCAGTGTTCCCAGATTGAGCAGCAGGGCCACTGCAGCGCCGAAAGCCGCACCTGCGGATACACCCAGAGTGTAGGGATCGGCCAGGGGATTGAGCAGAATGCCCTGAAAAATACATCCGGCCAGGGACAGACCGCCGCCCACAACCGCGGCCGTCAGAATCCGGGGCAGACGCACATCTGTCACGACCACGGGCCAAACTTCATCCATACCTTTCAGCAAACCGTCTGCCCCGCTCAGTTTTGCCGCAATAATCCGAAGCACATGGGCCGGGGAAATGGCAATATACCCCATACCTGTGGAAACAATAATGACTGCCATGAGAAGAAGTGCCAGCAGAACAATCTGCAGTCTCCAGCCGCGCCGGTTCCGCTTTTCTTCCTTTTTCATTGATACAACCTGCTTTTCTGTTTTTGACAGTGGGTTACATTCCCTGATTCATATCCCACCGGGCAATCGGCGAAATGACGCAGAATCCGCATTCCTGATTTTTCAGGGAATCATCAGATTTCAGGGAATCATCAGACCTGATTACCATATAATCCCCCTGTTCTCAAGCTGCTTTATCTCCGAGGTCTCCTGCACCCCATAAATAAAAATTCATCTGCTGTAGCGTATTCATTTTTTTAGCTTGACATATTGACTGATTATCGAATATAGAGTTGTCACAATAAAAAAAATTATTTTTGTATATTCTGAATCAGGAGTATTTTTTGAGCAATTGCTCAGAAACAGATCAGGATGAGTGTAACCTTACATATTTTCAGCAAGGAGAAAGAAAAAATGACAAATCTGTATGATGAAGCGTATCAGCAATCACTGAAAGATCCCGAAGGATTTTGGGGCAAAGCCGCAGAAGACTGTTTCTGGTACAAAAAATGGGACAAGGTGCTGGATGATTCCAACAAACCCTTTTACCGCTGGTTCGTAGGTGCGGAAACCAATACCTGCTATAATGCTCTTGATTTTCATATTGATAAAGGCAGAGGCGATCAGCTGGCTTTGATCTATGACAGTCCGGTAACCGATACCATCAAAAAATACACCTATACCGAGCTCCGGGATGAAGTGGCCAAATTTGCCGGTGTTCTTAAGAATCAGGGTGTGACCAAGGGCGACCGGATCATTATTTACATGCCCATGATAGCGGAAGCCGCCATTGCCATGCTGGCCTGCGCCCGTATCGGTGCGGTTCATTCCGTGGTTTTCGGCGGTTTTGCGGCCAAGGAGCTGGCCACCCGCATCAACGATGCAAAGCCCAAAGTCATGGTTTCCGCATCCTGCGGCATTGAGGTGCAGCGGGTCATCGAATACAAACCTCTCCTGGACGAGGCCATCAGACTTTCCGATTACAAACCGGAAAAATGTATCATCTTCCAGCGTCCCATGGCAAAAGCGGAAATGGCAGCCGGAATGGATGTGGACTGGAATGAGGCTATGGCCAAAGCAGAACCCGCAGACTGTGTACCTGTGGCGGCCACGGATCCCCTGTATATTCTCTATACCTCCGGCACAACCGGACAGCCCAAAGGTGTGGTCCGGGATAACGGCGGGCATATTGTGGCCCTTAAATGGACCATGAAGAATATCTATGATGTGGATGCAGGTGATGTCTATTGGGCGGCCTCGGATGTGGGCTGGGTGGTCGGTCATTCCTATATTGTCTACGGCCCTCTTTTCAAAGGCTGCACCACCATCCTCTTTGAAGGAAAACCGGTGGGAACACCCGATGCAGGTGTTTTCTGGAGAGTGATTTCCGAGCACGGGGTAAAATCCCTGTTTACTGCCCCCACCGCCTTCCGGGCAATCAAACGGGATGACCCCAAAGGCGAATTCATCAAAAAATATGATCTCTCCAACTTTAAAATTCTCTTCCTGGCCGGAGAGCGTTCCGATCCGGATACCATTCAGTGGTCCGAAAGAAATCTGAATGTTCCCGTCATTGACCACTGGTGGCAGACCGAAACCGGCTGGGCCATCTGTGCAAACTGCATGGGACTGCACCGCTTCCCGGTCAAATACGGTTCCCCGACCAAGGCTGCTCCGGGCTGGGATGTGCAGGTGGTGGATGAAGGCTGCAATCCGGTTCCGCCCGGCAAAATCGGCGCGCTGGTGGTCAAACTGCCGCTGCCTCCGGGAACCCTGCCCACCCTGTATCAGAACGACGAACGCTATAAAGAGTCCTATCTGGATGAATTCCCCGGATATTACAAGACTGCGGATGCCGGATATATTGACGAGGAAGGTTATGTGTATGTCATGTCCCGCACGGACGACATCATCAACGTGGCCGGCCACCGTCTCTCCACAGGCGCTATGGAAGAGGTGCTTTCCGACCATCAGGATGTGGCCGAATGTGCGGTGCTGGGTGTGGAAGACAAACTCAAGGGCCAGGTTCCGGTGGGATTTATCGTACTCAAGGCAGGTGTGACCAAATCCAATGAGGAAATTGTCAAAGAGGTTGTGCAGATGGTCCGCGACCGCATCGGGCCGGTGGCGGCATTTAAAACCGCCACAGTGGTGAAACGGCTGCCCAAGACCCGCTCCGGTAAAATCCTCAGAGGAACCATTCAGAAAATTGCGGACAACCGGGAATTTAAAGTGCCGGCCACCATTGATGATCCCACGATTCTCAATGAAATGGAAGAGGCCCTGACCGGTATCGGTCTGGCCAAAGCCCGGAAGGACTGATATATTAATTTCAGATAGTTATAAAAAAAGTGTTCCATATCTTCCGGAGTTGATACGGAAATGTGCGTCTCAAGTCAATCCATGTTGAGCGACAACATTTTACCCGGATTTATTGAGATATGACTCACAGATAAATAATTGTCAAAAATAAAAACCGGTGGGGCAGCATTGCCCTACCGGTTTTTTTTGTAGGAAAAACCCCTATCCTCCCCTTCGTTTTTCCCTACAAAAAAATAGGTTTCCTGCCGATTTACTTCTCATATTATTTCCATTAGATAAAACACCATTGTTTTTCTGAACAGAATTCACAAACAATATTCTATGTAAAAATGCGTTTTTGCATACAGAAGGTGATTCATGCCCATAATCAGGCATGTGTTTAAATTCCTGAAATCAGATTGAGCATAAAACAGGGGATAATATGCCAGCTTCCCCTGATGCATCAGGTTTCCAAACCCGGGGGCGTATTGCATCAATGCCATTATACAATGGGTCGGTAATTTTTTCTGATTTGCAGAGCATTGAACTATCTGAAATCATTAAATTCGGATGATTTGCTTGAGTCTTATAAGCTGCTGAAATGATTCATGCCGATTTTTTTTACCGAACTGTTGATTATATAGTGTTTAGGATAATTATTTTGGGCAGGTCGGGGGGAACGCAGTAAACCCCGGCATCCTGAATCTGCCGGGGTTCATTCCTCACCCCAACCTGCGGAAAACCCCAAAAATATTTTCTTCAACACTATAGTGCGACGCAAGTGAAATGATGCTGAAATATTTCTTCAAGTAACTGATATGCGGGAAAAATTTAAATCATATTCGTATCAGTTCATTTGCGGCGGACTATAAGAGCCTGTCCGAAAACCTCTGAAAGCAATTTTTGAATCCTCTTGAAACAAGGGGTAAGGATACCGGTAAACAGCTTTTCGGACAGACGCTAAGTGAAGATCGGCGTGTCCGGAACTGAAAGTTTTGGGCACTGAAATGATGCAGAAAAATACCGCCAAACTTTCAGTTTGGCACTCCCTGATTTTCTTTAAGGAAGGGGTATTGGATATGCACTGACAGGATGAAGCATTCATTCACAAACAGTTAAAGGGAGAAAGAAAATGACGAAGTATGATGAAGTTTATCAGCAGTCCATTAATGATCCGAATACTTTCTGGGGCAAAGCCGCAGAAGATGTTCACTGGTACAAAAAATGGGACAAAGTGCTGGATGATTCCAACAAACCCTTTTACCGCTGGTTCACGGGCGGCGAAATCAATACCTGCTATAATGCACTGGATTTCCATGTTGAACGGGGCAGAGGGGACAAAATTGCCCTGATTTATGACAGTCCGGTGACCGATACCATCAAAAAATACACCTACAGCGAACTGCGGGATGAAACAGCCAGGTTCGCCGGTGTTCTTCAGGATCAGGGCGTTGTAAAAGGCGACCGGGTGATTATCTATATGCCCATGATAGCGGAAGCCGCCATTGCCATGCTGGCCTGTGCCCGTATCGGAGCCATCCATTCCGTGGTATTCGGCGGTTTTGCGGCCAAGGAGCTGGCCACCCGTATCAATGATGCCAAACCCAAAGTCATTGTTTCAGCGTCCTGCGGTATTGAAGTGCAGAAAGTCATCAAATACAAACCCCTGCTGGATGAGGCCATCCGGCTTTCCGATTACAAACCGGAAAAATGTGTTGTTTTTCAGCGTCCCATGGAAACAGCTTCCATGATGGAAGGCCGGGATGTGGACTGGGTGGAAGCCATGGCAAAAGCAAAACCCGCAGACTGCGTTCCGGTTGCCGCGACCGATCCCCTGTATATTCTCTATACCTCCGGAACCACCGGACAGCCCAAAGGGGTGGTGCGGGATAACGGCGGGCATGTGGTGGCCCTCAAATGGTCCATGAAAAATATTTATGACATTGATGAGGATGATGTCTGGTGGGCGGCTTCGGATGTGGGCTGGGTTGTAGGCCATTCCTATATTGTATATGCTCCGCTGTTCAAAGGCTGCACCACCGTCCTTTTTGAAGGAAAACCGGTGGGAACCCCGGATGCAGGTGTTTTCTGGAGAGTGATTTCCGAGCACAAAGTCAAATGCCAGTTCACGGCTCCCACGGCCTTCCGCGCCATCAAGCGGGATGATCCCAAAGGCGAATTCATCAAAAAGTACGATCTCTCCTGTTTCAAAATTCTTTTCCTGGCCGGGGAACGTTCCGATCCCGATACCATCCAATGGTCGGAAAACAATCTCAGTGTACCGGTCATTGACCACTGGTGGCAGACGGAAACCGGCTGGGCCATTGCCGCCAACTGCATGGGCATCCATCACTTCCCCGTAAAATACGGTTCCCCGACCAAAGCTGTGCCGGGCTGGGATGTGCAGGTGGTGGATGAAAGCTGCAGACAGGTGGCACCGGGTGAAATCGGCGCGCTGGTTGTCAAACTGCCGCTGCCTCCGGGAACCCTGCCCACCCTGTATCAGAATGACGAACGCTACAAAGAGTCCTATCTGGAAGAATTCCCCGGTTATTACAAGACCGCGGATGCCGGATTCATTGATGATGAAGGATACATTTATGTCATGTCCCGCACAGACGACATCATCAATGTGGCCGGACACCGCCTTTCCACCGGGGCTATGGAGGAAGTGCTTTCGGATCATCAGGATGTGGCCGAATGCGCGGTTCTGGGCGTGGAAGACAAACTCAAGGGCCAGGTCCCGGTCGGATTCCTGGTGCTTAAGGCAGGTGTGACAAAATCCAATGAGGAAATTGTCAAGGAAGTTGTGCAGATGGTAAGAGACCGCATCGGGCCGGTGGCGGCTTTCAAAACCGCCACGGTGGTGAAACGGCTGCCCAAGACCCGCTCCGGCAAAATCCTGAGAGGGACCATTCAGAAGATCGCGGACAACCAGGAATTCAAAGTACCGGCCACCATTGATGATCCGGCCATCCTGGGTGAGATGGAAGATGCCCTGACCGGTCTTGGACTGGCAAAAGGCAGAAAATAGTAAGAATACGGAAGCGGACAAAGCCGTTGGTGAAACAGAATTCAGGCTGCAGAGACAGAGTATGCACTGTCTCTGCGGTGGGATTCGGGCTCAGCGGATTTGGCCCGCTATCAATAAATAATATAATATGTTAAGGAGGAAGTTACAATGGCAGGACAAGGACAGGGAAATCCCGCGGTAGTCGGATTGGCAGGTTTCGGTTTAACCACACTGCTGCTTCAGTTTCATAATCTGGGCTGGTGCGGCACGGGTATTGTATTCTGTACGGCCATGATGCTGGGCGGCGGTGCGCAGCTCATTGCCGGATTCCAGGAGTTCAAATGCGGCAACAATTTCGGTTACAGCGCATTTGTTGCCTACGGTGCTTTCTGGCTGGCCCTGGGGCTGATCTGGTTTATTCTGGATCTGCAGGCCGCAGGTGTGACATTTATCGGCAAGCATCTGGAAATCAGCACCAAAGATATCGGTTTCTTCCTGCTGGGATTTACCCTTTACACTATCATTATGTGGGTAGCCTCCTGGCGAATCCACGGCATGATGGCTTTTACCTTTACAACACTGGTCATCGGTTTTATCGGTCTGGATCTGGTATTTCTGGCCGGTATGAAAAGCATTCTGACCATCACCGCCATTGATCTGATTGTTTGTGCCCTGAGTGCATGGTATATGATGGCCCATGTCATTTTCCTGCAGGTATCCGGAAAAGATATACTGCCGGTCGGCAAACCCTGGGTTACTTCCAAACCGGAAACTGTGGTTACAGGAAAAACAGCCACGGCTTCCTGATTTCGGGATCCCGTTTAAAAAGTCCCCCTTTTGCAAAGGGGGATACAGCGGGATTTCAGACGGTTGAAAAAGCCTCCATTGCCGTTCAGGTTAAGACTTCAGGGAAGTGCCAAATTTGAAAGTTTGGCACTTTTTTCTGAATTATTTCAAATGTTTAATCCATCCATATGCCCTGTCAGTTCCCACCAGCCGCAGCCCGAAATTCTCCATCTGATAGATAAACAGACCGTCCACCTTCAGGTATCCGGAAGCCCGTATGGCGGGATTCGGCCCTTCTTTGATTTTGGTGATGACCGCGTCCACGGTCACTTTTTTATTCTTTTGGATGATCTGCCCCCGGTAGATCCATTCATGGGGCTGATCCGTGACCATTTCAAAGCGGTGGGTATTTTTCAGATGGGGCCAGCGGTCCATCGCGGCGAATTTCATAAGCTGAATAAAGGATTCCAGCCCCAGGGAACCGGGGCAGACCGGATCCTGATAGAAATGCGCGTGAAAGAACCATTCTTCCACATCCACGGTTTTGATTCCCCGGATGAATCCCAGTCCGTGCGGGCCGCCGTCCGGCACCCAGATTTCAATTTTATCTATCATGCGCAGGGCTTTGGAGATCGTGGCAAGGGAAGGAGCCGGGCTGAAAGCGGAATCATGGGGATCCAGGGGAGATTCATCCGTGAAGACATGGGAACGGCTCCGGGCTTTTTCTGCTGCTGAGGGTTCATAGGATTTTTCTTTCGCGCCCGGTATGCCCACCTGATTGGCAAGGGCCTGCGCGGAGAAGAACCCGAAATAGGTGTCTCCCTCATAAATCATTTCCCCGTCCTGCAGAATCTCCATATCATAATTTTCGATAATCATGCCTCCGGCCTCGGAAACCTTTGTCATGCGGGAGCGCATGGTCAGGGTTCCGGGTTCCGGTTTCAGATTCCGGCGGAGGACGGCGGAACCGCCCAGATTGCGGAATTTCATATCGGTTTGGCTTCTCAAAGCGGAACCGACGTAAGCCGCCAGCCATCCGCAGGGCTGAAGTGCAATTTCCAGCAGGATGCAGAAAGGCATTCTGCCGCTTCGGTCTGCGCGGAAATACCATTCATCTCCCCGCATGTCATATTCGGCCTCAATCCATCCGCCCGGTTTCAGTAGCCAGGCTTCGGGGTCTGTAAGGGTGATTCTGTCCATGAAAAAATAGGGGGGACGGGGCAGGCGCGCGATGACCCGTTCCGCATCAAAAATTTTATAGGCTTCCCCGAAGGCTTCGGAGGGTTTGCCCTCGCAGAAGGCCAGCAGTTGCGCTTTGCTGTATAATTCTTTTTTGGGGGAAGGAGCGGGAATTCTTCTGCTTTTCCAGAAATCTTCCAGTTCCTCCCTGCTGACACCGCTGAGTTTCATGGACATATCTGTAAAGCGGACAATCTTATGCCCGTCCCCGTACATGAGGGCATCGGCAATGACGTATGGTTCGGGATTGTATCCGATTTCCTTGATTTCAACCTCATACACCACCTGCTTTGTCTCCGGTGTGACCGGGCCGCGGCATCTGAGCACGGCTTCGGTACCGATGAGCGGTTCATAGCAGAAATCCCTTCCGCTTTCCACTTCGGCCTCGTCCAGAACCCAGCCCATGCGCTGGAGAAAAACGCGGAGCGTATGCGCGCAGCATTCATACATCAGGGTTCCGGGCATGACCATGTCATCTGTAAAATGGCAGGTGAGAAACCAGTCATCCGGATGAATATCGGCCTCGGTCTGAATGATTCCCAGACCGAAACGGCCTCCGGCAGGCTCCAGACGAACCACCCGGTCAATGAGATGCATCCGTCCGCCCGGCAGACGCAGGGCTTCGGGTATGCGGATACCTGCAAACAGGGAACCGAAACACGCGGCCGCATCCCCCCCGCGCAGGGTTTCCACCGCTTCATCACTGTAGGATTCCGCTTTCATGGGAAGCAGTTCCGTGAAATCCTTTTTCCCCGGACGGATTTCCTTATCTTCTGCGGTAAGGATAATGCCGCCGGAATTTTTCACTTCTTCCGGGGTGAAAAAACCCGCGCAGCCGTCCCGCATGGAAATCAGGGGCTGGCCGTCAATGCTGCCTTCAAAGCGGAAAAAGAACATATAAACCTCGCCCTGGCGCACAAATTTGTCTATATGGATGTCATAGACAATGATTTCGCCCGGACGGGGAAGTCCCCGGTGGAAACGTACTTTGGCATCCAGCAGGCGGTAGGCTCTTTTACCCTTTACTTTCAAATCAATTCCCAACCAGGAACAGAGAAAGAGATCGGCCTGCCCGGCTTCCACGGAAATACAGACGGGCGCACGGTCTCCGTCCAGATACCAGGCTCCGGGGAAAACATCATGTTCCGTGATTACCCTTCCGGAAGTCATGGAACCTTTTTCCCCTTCCACAGCCATAATGCGATCCACCAGCATCAGGGGGTCATCCGGCAGACGAACCCGGACTTTGTAATTGTCCACTTCGGCAAATTCCGGTCCCAGCACTTTGGCAACGGAACCGATGGCGAATTCCATGCACATGTCGCGGGGGAAGAGGGGGGCTGGGGGCTGGGGACTGGGTTCTGGGGACTGGGGGCTGGGGACTGGGGACTGGGTTCTGGGGGCTGGGGACTGGGTTCTGGGTTCTGGGGACTGGATGTTTTCCGGGGCAGAATTTTCCAAAAGAGAATTGTCCGCAGATACAATCATTTCTTCCAGCAGACGGGTCTGCAGGGCAAAAGTCTTTCCGTAATTCTGGCTCAGTTCATCGGAGAAATCCAGGAACTGCTGATGGATTTCTGCTGTGGATTCAATGCTCTCTGCCATTGCAGGGAGCAGAGATGTGTAAAAATTGGGTACTGGATACTGGGTACTGGGTACTGGTGTTCGGAGTACAGGCTCGGAGTTCTGAATTCTGTTGTCAGGTAATTCTTCTTCCTTAGATTGAACCGGGGAAGAATGCTGAATTTCTTCCTCCCTCATTTGACTTTCGGATTCTTCTGCAGAAAGGGATGGAGAATCCTGAACACCTGACACCTGACACCTGACACCCTCTTCTGACACCTGACACCTGCCACCCTCTTCTGACACCTGACACCTGACACCTTCTTCTGATAACTGTTCACTGTTCTCAGGCTGTCGGGTTTCACTTCGTTCTACCCGACCTACAGACTGAACACCTGACACCTGACACCTGACACCTGCCACCCTCTTCTGACACCTGACACCTGACACCCTCTTCTGACACCTGACACCTTCTTCTGATAACTGTTCACTGTTCTCAGGCTGTCGGGTTTCACTTCGTTCTACCCGACCTACAGACTGAACACCTGACACCTGACACCTGACACCTTCTTCTGATAACTGTTCACTGACAACTGATTTCCCAATGATCCTCGTAATCTTCTTTCCGCTGCTGTCTTCGTCCCTGATCTCCGGCGGAAAGGCATCTTCCCCGTATAGTTTTTCCAAATCCACATCCACCCGTTCTGCAATGAGAGTTCCCAGGAATTTGAGCATTGTCAGATAGTCATCTTCCCCCCGCGCACATGCGGATATGGCGGAATGGATTTTGCCGTCCAGAATCCGGTTTATCATGCGTTTGCAGGAAGACTGGGGCCCCATTTCCAGAAAGATGCGCACTCCGTCCCCATATGCCTTTTCAATGATGGCCGGGAAATCAAAACCGTGGGTGGCCTGCCGCAGAATGGAGGCTGCCGCGTTTTCTTCGCTCAGTTGCAGAGCTTTCCCGTATCCGCAACTGTAATAGCGGATACCTTCCGGCTGGGTGGTGGGGAAAAGATGCAGGGCCTTGTAAGCATCGGCCACCGGTAAGGCAGCATCACAGTGAACCGTTACCACACCGTCCAGAAAGATGGCCTCGCATTTCAGTTCCTGTATTACCGCATCCACATGGCTTTTCTGCCCGCCGATCACGCATTCTTCCGGGGTGTTGACAATGAGCAGCCGGGACATGGGCCATTGCCCGACGATTTCCCGTACCTGGGAAGCCGGGCGGTTGACCACGGCAGTGTACCATTCCACCTTTTCTTTTTCAGGAATGTTCCATGCTTTGCGCAGGGCATTGCAGGGGCCTGCCAGTTCTGTGGTAAACAGATTGGTGTTTCTCATGCGCCGCAGCATTTCATTCCGTTCCGGCCATGCGCCGGTGGCAAAATATCCCGCGGATTCGCCCAGACTGTAACCGATGACCGCATGGGGCCGGATACCGAATTTTTTCACGAGATTTGCCACCACTCCGCCGTGAACCACCTGCCCGAAAATCATATAAAGGGGATCAGAGGTGATTCTGCGGTAGGCATCGGCTTCCCATCCTTCTTCCCAGGAAATCCGCCAGGGCATATAGCAGTAGGGAACCATCTGGGTGCGCAGACGCAGGGTATGCGCATCCATCTCCCGCAGAATTTCCGGCCAGCGCACACCCAGCCCCCGGCCCATGCCTGCATAGTGGTTTCCGGAACCGGGAAATACAAATGCGATTTCCCCCACCGGTCCCAGAGGTTCGGGAAAATAACTCAGTCCGCTGGGCCCGACCATTTTTTTTGGGATTCCCGCGGAAACCGCTTTCCGGGCTTCGCTTATCCATTTTTCCAACTGCCAGTAATCTTTGGCAAGCAGGGAAAGTCCGAATTTTTTTTCCGGATGAAGTCCTTTTTTCAGATCATACCAGGCACGGGCCGCGCTTTCCATATGCCTATGATTGGCCGTGCAGTTTTTCAGTTCATCCAGTTCCCGGAACAGTTCTTCAGGGCTGTTGCCTTCCACTGCAAAAAGTCCGGACGGATGAAGCCCCAGAGGCCGTCTGCGTTCCTGCCGGATCTGCCGGGGGCTTTGCTGCGGGTATTCTGCCCCTTCGAGGATCACATGAGCGCAGTTGCCATCCCAGCTCATAGCTCCCACGCAGGCCCGGCGCGGGCCGTCTTTCCGATCCCGTAGCCAGAACTGGGGAAAGGCCGGGATGTGGAAGATTTCCATTTCCCAGATTTCTTCTTTGGGACGCGTATAATTTTTCAGGGGCGGGATCATTTCCTGATAAAGGCAGAGCGCGGTTTTGACCAGGGAGGCCAGGCCCGCGGCCGCTCCCGCATGTCCTGTTACGGCCTTGAGGGAACCGATGGCGGGAGGGGATTTCACATCCACAAAAAAATCATGCAGGGCCTCGCTTTCCAGGCTGTCTTCCTCCGGAACTCCGCTGCCGTGGGTTTCAATATAGGAGATGGTTCCGGGTTCTGCCTGCGCGTCCGCCATTGCCCGTTTCAGAGCGTTCAGATATGCCTGCCTGTCCGGCAGGGGATTTTCAATGCCGCCCGCGCAGGCCCGGCCAATGCCTTTGATGACAGAATAAATCCGGTCTCCGTCCGCAAGGGCCTTGTCCAAAGGTTTCAGCACCAGAGCAACCGCTCCCTCAGCCGGAAGGGAACCGGCAGCATCCCGGTCAAAAGGCCGGATATTGTCCCCTTCTGCAAAGGAACGGATACCGGACATTGTGGCTATATTGCGGATGTCTCCGGCCATATCAACGGCTCCGGTCAGAAAAACATCGCATTCGCCCTGCTGCAGGGAACGCACCGCAATTTCCAGGGCTTTGATACCGGAAAGAGCTTCTGCGGAAACCGTATAGGAAGGGCCGCCGAAACGGAACTCCCGCGCCACCCGGCTGGCCACAATGCCGCCCAGGGAACCGAGAACACGGCTGGAGGTCAGCGGCGGGCCGATTTTATCCCGCAGTTTTTCCAGTTTTTCAGCTTTTTCTTCGGGCTTCAGACCGCTTTCCCGTTTTTCCATTTCGTTGAAAAGATTCCACCGCAGATGAAAATCCGTATCTTCCATATCGAATTCCATGCCGATGGTTACGCCCATGCGGGGGCGGTATTCCTTCAGGGGCAGTCCCGCATCTTTCAGCGCGGCCGCACCCACTTTAAGCATCAGCAGTTGCTGGGTCAGAATATCCGGGATTTCTTTGGGAGGAATGCCGAATTCCCCCACATACAGGGAAAGGTCTTTCATATACGCGCCCCATTTTCCCTGATCTCCCATGTCTTCCACTATTTCATCGGCTTCTTTCCAGCGGAATTCCGGTCTTTTGCGGATAGCGGCTTCCCCGTTCAGCACGGCTTCCTGAAACTCTTGCAGGTTTTTCAGGTTTCCGATGGCAGCGGACATGCCGATGATGGCGATGGGGTGTGGACTTGGGGCTGTGGACAGGGGGCTGCGGACAGGGGATCGGATTGAAAAATATTCTTCAAAAAGAAGATGTGCGTTGATTCCGCCGAATCCGAACGCGCTGACTGCCGCGCGTCTGGGGGTATCTTCATTCCGGGTTTTCCATTCCTCTGCTTCAGTCTGCACCCGGAAGGGGCTGCTGTGCAGGGGGCTGTCCTCATGGGGACGGGTAAAATTCAAAGATGGAGGCAGAGTTTTGTTCTGCATGGCCAGCAGGGTTTTTATCATTCCCGCGGCTCCGGCCCCGGTAAGCAGATGGCCCACCTGGGATTTGACAGAGCCGATGGCGCATTGGGCCGGAGTCCGGGGAGAGTCCTCCCATAAGGTGTTCAGACTGACAAGCTCGGTTCTGTCCCCTACCGGGGTTCCGGCCCCGTGGCATTCAATCAGATCCATGTCATGGGGAGACAACCCCGCAGATTCATAGGCCGCGCGCATGGCCTGGACCTGTCCCCCGGTATCGGGAGCGAGCAGATTGCCCCGCATGTCATTGGAAAGACCGATTCCCCGGATGACCGCATAGATTTTATCCCCGTGGGCAATAGCATCTGCCAGGCGTTTGAGTACCAGAATGCCCGCACCTTCTCCCACCACCAGACCGTCCGCGTTCCGGTCAAAGGGGGCGCAGATTCCCGAAGGGGAAAGCGCGCGAAGCTGACTGAATCCCACCTGGGTATAAAGGCATTCGGGACGGGAAACGCCTCCGGCCAGCATGGCATCGGCACGACCGGACTGCAACTCATCACAGGCCAGTTTGACAGCGTAGAGGGAAGAAGCGCAGGCCGCATCCAGGGTAAAACTCCCCCCGCCCAGCCCCAGGGCTTTGGCAAGCAGCGCTCCCGGCAGACTGGTAACACGGGCGGACAGGCACTGATTTCTTGTCAACCGGGCTTTTCCTGTTTCCGATTCCCCGAAGAACAGCCCTTTGTGCAGAGATCGTCCCAGTATTTCCCGGCAGACAAAGGAGGAGGCATCCGTGGGCAGGGCAATGGCTGCCAGGGAAACTCCGATCCTTTCCCTGTCCGCAGGCCCGCTGACAAAATCAAGGAAAGCCGCCCGTCCCGCATGAAGCACCATGTGGTATAAAGGGTCCAGTTCCCGGATCAGTTCTGCACTGCATTCAAAACCTTCGGGATCAAATCCGAAATCCTTTTCCACCAGGCAGGCTCTTTTGGAAAATGCCTTATCCGGCATGGGATCCGGATGAAACATGGCATCCGGGGGAACAATCCATCTTTTTTCATCTTCCCCAAAGGGAACTTCGGAAACAATGATTTTTTTGGAAACAATATTCTGCCAGAAAGTATTCAGATGGGATGCGCCCGGGAAAACCCCGCCCATCCCCACAACGGCCACCGGAGTTCTGTTTTTCATGGTTTCTGCTCTGCTGTCCTTATTATTGTCAGGGATTCAGTCATTCACCGTAATCAATTGATAAAAACCTTCTTTATACCTGACTGCGGGCTTCAGGGCAAGGGGGAAAGAGGATGCGGGATTATTTTTGATGATCTCGTAATGACCCTGTGCCGATCCTGATTTATGAAGAAACTGTTGATGCGGCATGAGTGTTTTGCCCCGTATCTCAGGAAATGTTATGAGATTGATTACAGTGTCATCTGCTGTGCAGTATGCAGATCAATGTTATTGACACAAGGTTGATGATCTCGTAAAAAATCCGAAAATCAGGTTTTGATACACATTAATTACCTGTTTTTACTGATAGCAGATTTTGAAAATATGATTTTTTACCGGTTCATCAAGGATATTTACTGAAAAAAATGTACCAAAAGAGTGCCAAACGTAAAAGACTTCGGCGGGCTCAGTGGAATGTCAAATAATTTTTTACCCTTTTAAAAAGTCCGGACCGGGGAGTCCGAACTGAAAGTTTGGCAGTCCTCCGCATCTTTATGAGCGTACAGAAATATATTTTACAGCCCACTACTGCTCTGTCAAAGTTAAACTGATGGGTAAAAACGGGTGAACCGCATTCTGCGGCACGCACGGTTTTCAAAACCGTGCTACAGCAGACTTTGCCGGAAATAAAAAAAT
>JAABRU010000311.1 GCA_011390755.1 Desulfobacteraceae bacterium
TCTTCCGATCTATACAGATACACGGGTTTGGGGCTGATACCTTTGAAAAAAATGCCGTCCACACCGCAGTGCTTGATGGCAGGGGAAAAATTACCGCCGCAGTTTGCCTCACCCCATCCCCCGGTCAGGGGGGATTTGCCTGTCACCATCCAGCGCCCGGTAAAAAAAGCACCGGTTCCGGTAAGCAGTCCCGACACAAACCCCAGGATATTATCCGGGCCCAGGGGATCGGCTCCGGCAGGAATCCGGTGATAAAGCACATGTGCGGCCAGTCCCATGCCGGATAAAAAATTTTCATATACGGTATGGGAAATATCCTCAATTTCGATCTTTCCGCTCGAAAGATCCACCATCATGATTTTTCCCATATAGCCTTTTCGCATTTTACGCATAGGATTCTCTCCTTTTCTAATGTTTTGTCAGGGCTCGGTTTACGGGTATGCGGAACCTCTCCAAAACTGCAGGGGTGACTTCATACGGCCCCGTATGAAAGCCTTCGGGGGCGTATGCCATACGCCCTTACAGGAGCAGTTTAACCCGTTACTGTGTAATGTAACATACCCTTTGAGAAAATTGTTTCATGCTGATTATATCCGGTATCTTATTCAGAGAAACCCGGAGTGCGAAAGTTGGGCGGAGCGGTCTTTCGCCCGCGCTCCTTCGGAGCGCGGGCGAAAAATAATTTTCGCACTCCTTTCTCAAAGGGTATGTTACATTACACCCTTACTGTAAAGTTGACAGAACACTAATTATTATCCATCCGGAAAAATTTTTATAGTCGAGTATTTAGACGATTTCCGAATATGAATGTACCGCCTCTGAGGGAGTCACAGACGGAAACCTAAATTGAGCGGTTCTCAGACCTGGAAATGATTTCCGGCCGGAAATATCAGGGACTCAGCAGTTTCCGGTTCTTCACCCGCCGGGTGAAAAGCGTAAAACAGGCAAAGTTCCGGTTACCGGACATTCAGCCGGTTTATCTGAAAAAAACCGCTCAGTTTAGGGAAAGTCTGTGAGAGGACTGTCATTTGCCGGACACTGCCGGACTTTCCGTTCGGCACTCCTTTGGTATTATCTTTTTCGGAAATCATCTTATCCCGGCGGGCCGCAGATTTCATGCCCTGGGTCTGTCAAAGGGCGCGGACTGCCGTTTCTATCCCTTCCGCACTTTTGTCCGATCCAGGGGAACACCTTCCCAGGCGGCCTCCAGCACCATGAGCCAGTCTTCATAATCCACATCTTCCGGGTTGTAAAAAACCATGCCGTCTCCCAGGGCCGTCTGTGCAATTTCCGGCAGTTTTTCTTTGGGAACCATCGGATGCTGCTCCCTGTCTTTCAGATCTTTCAGGCAGGTGGCATGCAGGCCTTTTGTTGCCTGAAAGAGATCCCGGTTGAGTTTCCGGATGCAGTCAATGCTTTTCTGCGCTGGTTGGCTTTTGGGTGTTTTTGCATAGATTTCCGGACCGGCCAGGGAAAAGAGAATATCGGCAATCCGCTCCTCCGTTTTATGAAAATTGTATTCCAGTCCGTAGGACAGAAGGATGGCCATGCAGTTGCCGTGGGGCACATGGCAGACCGAACCCACAGAATGTCCCAGCGCATGGACCATTCCGACCAGAGAGTTGGAAAAAGCAATTCCCGCAAGCGCGGCCGCAAGGGCCAGGGACAGTCTGCCTTCCTTGTTCTCCGGCTCTGCAATGAGCGGGAGAAGATGCTTCATTATCCGGCGGATGGCCTCTTTGGCATGGGCATCGCTCAGGGGATTTTTGCTGAGCATCACGCAGGCTTCCACAGCGTGGGCCATGGCATCCATTGCCGTCGCGGCCCTAATATGCGCGGGCAGGGTGAGGGTCATCCGGGAATCAATAAGGGCCGCATCCGGCAGCAGAAAATGGGAACCGAATATCATTTTGCGGTTTTTTTCATGGTCTGCAATAACCGCGGCAATGGTGACTTCCGAACCCGTACCCGCGGTGGTGGGAACGGCAATCAGGGGTCTGAGTTTTCTTTTTAAAGCGCCTGCACCGGTAAACTGCATGAGGTCATCGGTTTTTTCGGAAACCAGCATATTGATTCCTTTGGCCGTATCCAGCACCGAACCGCCGCCCACGGCAATAATGCTGTCGCAGCCCTTCTGATTGTATAATTGGGCCAGTTGCCGGACTACTTTCAGATCCGAATCCGGGGGAACACCGTCTTCCACACATTTTATATCAAGTCTGTCTTTGACCGCATCCAGCACAATATCCGCAAGCCCGGCCTGACGCACACCTTTATCTGTAAGAAGCATGGGCTGCGAAGAACCCGGGACAGCCAGAATATCTGCGGTTTTTTCCAGGGAATCATGACCGGCCACAATATTTACAGGGCATCCGAATTCATAATAATCGGGTATATACATCAAATCCTCCTTTAAGACCGAAGCAGAACCGCGGCAATTTTATCCCTGCCCGCACCGGAAATTCCGGTTTCCGTCCAAATATCCTCCTGCTGTATTTTTTCCTGCAGACGCGCAACTGCGGATTTGTCTATTCCCGCATCTCCCAGGCTGCGGGGCACTGCACCGAAGGATATTTGATAGAACCGGTTCAGGATATTCTGCAGGATGTGGATGGCAGCGGCCGCCTGCTGCACCGGGGGAACGGCACTGAATGCATCCTGTCCCCCCAGCGGCAGGAGAAGCTGTGCGAGTGCCGGGGTATTTCCGGCAAACTGTTCCAGCACACGGGGCAGAAAAATGGCTGCGGCACTTCCGGCTGTCAGTCCGGAAGTATCCGCGTTTTCCGCAATGAAATTTCCCAAATGAAAACTGATGATGGATGTGCTGTTTGCCAGCAGAAATCCGCTGATGGCCGAAGCATGGGCAATACATGCCAGATTTCGCCGGTATTTATTCCCCACCGCCGCAGGCCGGGCATTCCATTCGTTTTCAGTTTCCAACAGAGGAAAGAGATGTTCCATGAGCAGTGATATTCCGGCAGAGGCATAGGCCTTTGCCATGGGATTGTCTGCAAAAACAAAAGTTTCGCAGCAGACAGACAGCGCGCTGAATGCGGAACAGATGATATTTTCCTTTGTGTCCGCGGCCATGAGTCTTTCATCTGTCAGTACAATATCCGGGGCCAGCGCGGGCAGTTCAAAAATCTGTGCATTACAGCAGGCACGGCAGCTGCTTTCCCTGCCGCTTCCCCCGCGCGTGGGCAGATAGGCAAAAGGGAGCAGGGATTTTGCCTGATCCTGCGGCTGTATTCCCCGTTTGAAAACCTCAGGTCCCAAAGAAACCGCCAGATTCAATGCCTTGGCCAAATCCGTTATCGGTCCGGTTCCCAGGGCAATGATGCTGTCATATCCCTTGCCGGTGAATGTCCGGTAGCAGTCTTTAAGGATATCTGTGCCCGTTCCGCTGTTTTGGTCAGGCGGGGGGCAGAGGCCGAGAGTCATGCCGGAGTCTGCAAAAGCAGGGCGCAGATGCCGGATACTGTCTGAAGATTCGGATGCATTGTCCCGGAGAACAAAGACCTTCCGCGCGCCCATGCCCGACAGTTCAAAGGGCAGATGCTCCAGTGCATTTTTGCCGAAAAGACTTCTGCTGCGGCATAAAAAAGTAAAATTGTCTGTATTCATGGTGTCTTATTCCTTATTTTCCCGATCAGAATCCGAGCAGTGTTCGGATCAGAACCTTTGCCCTGTCAACCGTATGGCGTTTGAATGTCCAGCGGGGATAGCGTTTGATGGCCATTTTTGCCATCCATCTGGGCAGCAGGTAGACCTGCACAATATCCATAATCCGCACTGCCGCGCAGGCATAAGGCACATCACCGCTGACGATCATCCGGTTTCTGGCATTGGAAACCGGGGTGCTTTCCGTAAAGGTCAGCAGAGAAAAAAAATGGCGGACGCTTTTTAAAGTGATTTTCAGATGCACGGGCTGTTTTTCCATGTCACTTCCCATGTAACGGACAATGCCCTGTGTATCTTTTCCGATAATCATGCAGGGCCCTGCGGGAAAGGCCCCCAATGAGAATGTGTAGTTCTCCGGCATGGCATTAAATTCTTTTTTCACATCTTCATCCACGCGGGCCGCGGCCTGAATTGCCCTGCCCAGAACCCGGAGCATGATGTGCAGGTACAGGCGCAGGAAAAATCTTCTGCGCGGTCTGATTTCAATAAAGCCTTCCATATTCCTCCGCTTGTTTGCATTACGTTATATGAATAATGTCTGTCGGCCATACAACCGACCGGCAGATTATTCTGTTTCCTGCCTTTCCGTCAAGTCTTTTTGTTTTTTCCGCAGGGAAAATTTTGCCGGAACTTTTTCTGCCCCTGTCTGCCATTCCGCCAGGCGGAAGAAATCCGCAGATTACGCAGATGAACGCAGGTTGATCCGGCAGATAATTATAGGGAATTCTCTTGACTCTCTCGTCAATATGCCCCATACATGCGCTTTACTTTCAGGAGAAAAACATTTTTGACATGATGGAAAACAAACGCGCATTCAAATGGGTTATGGGAAGTCATTATTTCCTTTATTTCGGGATGATGGGTATTTTTTTACCTTATTTTAACCTCTACTGCTTTCACTTGGGTTTTGACGGATTTCAAATCGGCAGCATATCGGCTGTCCGTTCTTTTGCAATGGTTCTTTTTCCCATTCTCTGGAGCATGGCCGCCGACCGTTTTGAAGCCAGACGGCCGATTTTTATTTTCTGCAATATCATGGCAGCCATAAGCTGGTCTGCTTTCCTCTTTACCGGGGAATACAGATATTTCCTTCTGATTACTGCGGTGTACGGCATCTTTTATGCCCCCGTTATTTCTTTTATGGAAGCCTTTACAATGGACGGCCTGGGGGATGAAAAAAGCAGTTACGGCAGAATCCGTGCATGGGGAACCGTCTCCTTTATTTTTATCTCCGGACTGATGGGAAAAATGATTGATCTCAGCTCGGTCAGTATCATTATCGGCATTATTCTTGGCGGTTCTCTGATACAGGCCCTGCTGTCTGCAGCTGTTCCGGAAATCCGCGGCAGAAAAAAGAAGTATGGCAATGCCGCTTTTCTGAAAAAACCGCAAACGATCATCTTTCTTTTCTGCGCATTTCTCATGCTGGCAAGTCACGGGGCCTATTACGGTTTTTTCTCCATCCATCTGGAAACACTGGGGTTTGGGAAAAGTTTTATCGGCATAGCATGGGCCCTGGCTTCCGTTGCAGAGATTGTGGTCATGCTCTCGTCTGCCCGGATATTCCGGCGTTTTGCCATTGAAGATCTGCTGTTTTTCTCTTTTCTCGTGGCAGTCCTGCGCTGGCTGATCCTTTCCTTCAGCACTTCCCCTGTGATTATTCTGGTTTCCCAGATGCTTCATGCCCTTACATACGCAACTTTCCATATCGCCAGCATTCTGCATATGGATCGCATCAGCCCGCAGGAATCCAAAACCCTGGGACAAAGTGTCAACAATGCCATGACCTATGGTCTGGGGCTGATGAGCGGTTTTTTTTTAAACGGTTATCTGTATGAAAAAACAGGTTCTTTCCATTTGTTTGTCATCAGCAGTATCATTGCCCTGGCCGGAGCCCTGATACTGAAAATCAGTCATATCTACTTAAAATAACTAAGTTTTTACATATCAGTTTTCCGTTTATATGAAAGTGTCTGCGAAAAACCGGCCCTTCGGCCTTCATTTTCGCACTCCGCGCAGCTTTCATGTTTCGCTGTGAGTCACGTCTCATAGCGGTTTATATGAAAAGTCTTTTACAGCTCGTTACGGGGCTCT